>JBKOZW010000204.1:0-15693 GCA_046726095.1 Actinomycetota bacterium | reverse complement strand
CTGGGCGAGGAGCCGCCCCGCGAGCAGGAACGCGTGCTGCATGTTGGTGCCGTAGGTCCGCTCGAACCCGGGCGCCGCCAGGTCTTGCAGTCGGAGCCTCCTGGCATAGTCGCTGAACCCGATCAGGTACAGCGTGTCGTGGGGATACCGCCCCTCGATCAGCGCGTGGAGCGCGAGCGCCATCTTCTTCGCGTGGATCAGGTGCCCACGGAGCGGCATCGAGAACGAAAGGTCGAGGAGCAGGGCGGTCGCCGTCTCTGTTCGCTCCTCCGCCTCGACCAGCTCGAAATCGTCCGGGAGCAACCGGACCCCCTCTTCGGTCGCCGCCCCACGGGTCACGGCGTTGAACACGGTGCGCTGGACGGCGATCTGCCCGTGGTCGCCGAACACCCACGGCCGCGTCTGGCCGGTGGGTTCGGCGAGCCCGCCCGGATCCCGCGCCTCGTGCGTCCCCTCCCGGTCACGCGTCAGACGCTCGAAGACGCGTGTGAGCGCGCGTTCGCCCATCTTCCGCGCGCCGCGCGGCGTGAGTTCGAGGCGGCCGTGGCTCCGCTGCACCAGCCCGGCGTCTTCGAGCATCTTCTCGATCTGCTCCAGCCGGCGCAGGTCGCGCACCGCCGGATCGCCGAGCGTCCGCCGGAGCGCATCCTCATCGACGTCCTCGAGCGAGGCGCCCGGATACGCTCCCTCCAACGTCCGGTCGAGCTCCTCGTAGTCGTGCATCCGTTCCAGGGCGTCGACCGTCGCCGACATGGGCATCGCGTCGTCGCCGACCCCCCACTCGGGCTCGCCCCACCCCATATCGGGGAACGCGCCCGCCAGGTTGGCGCCGAGCCGGTCGAGCTCGAACTGCAGATCCATGTCCTGCATCACGTCGTCGATCAGCTGCTGGAGCTCCGCTCGCTGTTCGTCCGAGAGCGACGCGAGCAACCGCGACATCGCCGCCATCCGCCGCGCGAGCTGCTCCAGCAGCTCGTCGAGCGTGCGCGGACCTTCCGGGAAGAGGTCGCCGTAGCGCTGCATGAAGTCCTCGAACGCCGGCTGGACGTCCTCGCCCCGCGCGCGACGCTCCAGCAGGTCGTTGAGGTCGGCCGTCATGTCCTTGAACCGGGCGAGCTGCTCGGGATCGATGTTCCGCATCCCCTGGGCGAGCTGCCGGAAGTACGACCCGAGCACCTGCTCCTTGAGGTGTTCCATGAGCTCGTCGAAGAGCCGTTGCGCGTCCGGATCCAGGAACCGGTATTCCTGCAGCTCCTTTATCTGGCCCGGCACGTCCGGCGGGAGCGCGTCGAGTGCCGTTTCGCGGAGCCGGGCGTCGTCTCCAGGTTCGAACGACAAGCGTGAGCGCTCGCGATCGAGGATCTCGTCCAGCCGCTGCCGAAGCTCTTCGAGCGGTCCAGCGAGGTTGAGCCGGGTCTGCTCCTCGTCCCGGCGTTGCTGGAGGCGCCGCCGGAGCGCATCGAGACCGCCGAACCGCCCCTGAATCCCGCGTCGCATCAGGCGCCGGAGGGCCGAATCGGGCGTGTCGCCCATCAAGATGTCGTCCGACAGCTCCTCCAACACGTCGGACGCGGGAACGTCGTCGCCGAGCGGATCCTGCGAGCCGTCCCAGCGGGAGTATCGGACGCGAGCCACCCGATCAGGGTACGGCCGGCCGTCGCGTACGACGCGGGCGACGCTCAGCCCATCCCGAGACCGGTCATGAGCGCTCGGCCCGACAGACCGAAGCAGATGAAGGCCGCGGCCGCGAAGACCACCCACGGTTGGGAGAGCGTGTCGCCTTCCTGATGGCGCACCTCGCGCGCCATCTGATGCGCGATCAGGAACACGAGGATCGGTCCGAACCCGTAGACGTAGTGCAGCCAGGTCTCCGGGCGATAGCCCAGGAGCAGGAGGACGAGCCCGAGCAGAGCCTGCGCGGCGGCGATCACCTGGGCGATCACGAGCCAGGTCCAGAACCACCGGCCGGGGTCGCGCCTCGCGATGAACGCGACGAGTCCCCACACCCAGCCGATCGTGAACACGGCCACGACGGCGAACCCGACGTATTCGTGGACCACCCGCATCGGGCGGGGAGTGTAGGGCAGGGCGGGCCGTATCCTCGAACGAGCGACATGCGTGCCCGACGCCAGGATCTCTTCGCGCTCGCGATCATCGGGGTGTTCGTCGTCCCGATGGGCGTCGCGATGGTCCTGCGGCATACGCCGCCGGTGGACCTGGCCGTCTACCTCCTCGCCGGGAAGATGTTCGCGACGGGCGGTGGACTGTACGGAGACGGTTGGGGGTCGACGCTCGCGCACCCGCTCCCGTACACGTATCCGCCGCTCTGGGCGGCGATCGTCGTCCCGTTCTCGTGGGTCCACTGGCGGATCGCCTCGATCGCGTGGTTCGTCGCGAACGTGGCCGTGTTGGTCTGGATCGTGCGGTTCTCCTACCGAACCTTCCTGGGCACCGTCGACGCGTATCGCCGCGCCACGCTCGCTGTGCTCGTGGTCGTGCTCGCACTGACGACGCCGCTCGGGAGCGTCTTCTGGTTCGGGCAGGTCGGCATCCTGCTGACGGCGGCATGCCTCGTGGATGTCGTGCCCGAACGCACGCGCCTCTCGCGCGGGGTGATCCTCGGTCTCGCGACGGCCGTGAAGCTGACACCCGGGATCTTCATCGTCTATTGGGTCGCGACCAAGCGCTGGCGCGCGGCCTTCACGTCGGCCGCAACCTGCCTGGGCCTGTGGCTGGCCGTGGCGGCGATCCGGCCGGATCTCTCCCGAGAGTTCTGGACGAACCTGGTCTTCCGGACCGACCGGGTCGGTGACGCGTCGTTCGTGAGCAACCAATCCCTCTACGGGGCGCTCGTCAGGGCGGGCTGGTCGAGCCGGGCACTGTGGGCCGCCCTCGTGGTGTCCGCGCTCGTCGTCGGCCTGATCCGGGCACGCGAGGCGCACCGCCGAGGTGACGAGCTCGCGGCCGCGACCCTGGTGGGGCTCGCGAGCCTCGTGATCTCACCGATCTCCTGGATCGACCACGCGGTGTGGATCGTGCCGGCGAGCGCGATCATGTTGGGCGACGGCCGCGAGGCGCCCCGGCGCACCGCGTGGGCGCTCCTGGTGCTCCTGTTCCTGCTGCGGGTGCCGGATTGGGTCGCCGGGGAGTCGATCGGTCCGGTCCTGGGCCCGCTCCTCGAGAACGCCTACCTGTGGGCGTACGTGGCCTTGCTGCTCTTCTTGCCGACGCGCACGATCCCCGCCGACGCCGGCTACGTCTCGGTCGGGTCCGCGACGCCTTCGTAGCGCGCGAACCCGTCGGCCTCGTCCTTGTTGAGCCGGCGGGACAGGTGGAGGCCCTCCAGCGCGAACTCGAGGGCGCTCGCGGCGACGCCGGGGCTCTCCTCCTGCACGCCCAGCCGGCCAAGGAGCTTCGCGAGACCGGGGAGGTCACCGAACGCGTCCAGGATCTGAGCCGCGGGGGTGAGCTCGGACGTGTCGACGGCGAACGTCGGGTCGTCGAACCGGGTCAGGAGCGCCGTGAAGTCGTAGCCGGAGAGACGGCGACGGAACACATCGAGCTCCGCCTGACGGAGCGCCCGCGCGAGGATGTCCGCCTCGCGACCCTCCTCCACCGTGTCGAACTCGACCCGGCCCTCGGAAGACCTGAGGACCGCCGGGAGATCGATCGGACGCGGAACCGCCTCCGCCTCGTGAGCGCGAGCGGCGCGCCGTATCGCCGCGGCCTGCAAGGTTTCGAGGTTCCCGATCGAGTAGCGGACGCTGATGCCGCTCCGATGGTTCACGTGGGGGGACCGCCGGAGCTCCTGTGTGAGCGCGGCCACGATCTCCTCCATGAACAGCGGCACACGGGCTGGCACCGCACCGCCGAGCTGTCGGGCCTCCTGCTCCATGATCCTGATCTCTTCCGACGGCGTCTGCGGGTAGTGCGTGCGCACCTGCGTGCCGAACCGGTCCTTGAGCGGCGACACGATGCGGCCGCGGTGCGTGTAATCGTCGGGGTTGGCGGTGACGACGAGCAGGATGTCGAGCGGGAGGCGGATCCGGTAGCCGCGGATCTGGACGTCGCGCTCCTCGAGGATGTTGAACAGCGAGACCTGGATCCGCTCGGGGAGATCGGGGAGCTCGTTGATCGCGACGATCCCTCGGTGGGTGCGCGGAATCATGCCGTAATGGATCGTAAGCTCGTCGGCCAGGTAGCGACCTTCGGCAACCCGGATCGGATCGACGTCGCCGATCAGGTCGGCGACGCTGGTGTCGGGGGTCGCGAGCTTCTCGCTGTACCGCTCGTCCGGCGTGAGCCACGCGATCGGCGTCGCGTCGCCTTCGGTCGCGATCATGCCGCGGCACCGGGCGCAGATCGGCCGGTACGGGTGATCGTTCACCTCGCAGCCGGCGATCACCGGCACACGATCGTCAAGCAGATCGACGATCCCTCGCACGAGACGCGTCTTCGCCTGGCCGCGCTCGCCGAGGAGGATCAGGTCGTGTCCTGCGAGGATGCCGCGCTCCAGCCCGGGGAGCACGGAGTCGTCGAAGCCGAGGATCCCGGGGAAGAGTTCCTGTCCCAGCTCGAGCCGACTGAGGAGGTTGGCGCGGAGCTCCTGTTTGACGGTTCGATCGGAGTAGCCGGAAGCGCGCAGTTCACCGATGGTGGTCGCCGATGCCATGACGACCAGGGTACGGCGGGACGTCACGAATGAGGTCCGAGGGGCCGCTGGTAACGTCGCGCGCGTGAGCACGGGCGAACGGCTCCTGGCGCCGCTGAACGACCGGCAGCGTCAGGCGGTGACCGCGGTCCGTGGCCCGGTCGCGATCCTCGCCGGGGCCGGCACGGGCAAAACGACGACCATCACGCACCGGATCGCGTACCAGGTTGCGACCCGGACGTTCGCGGCCCGGAACATCCTCGCCGTCACGTTCACCGAGAAGGCTGCGACGGAGCTCAAGGCACGGCTCGAGCGCCTGGGGGTGGAGAGCGTCGAGGCCCGCACGTTCCACTCCGCGGCGCTGTCGCAGCTGTCGCGTTGGTGGACCGCCCAAACCGGACAGCCTCTTCCAGAGGTGCTGGGATCGAAGGCGCCGTTGATCTCGCCGCTCGCGAACGCCCTGCCGCGACCGCACCGATTCGTCCCGCGGAAAGAGCTCGCGGGCGAGATCGAGTGGGCCAAGAACCGCATGATCGACCCCACGAGGTACGTGTACGAGCTCGAGGAGGCGGCGCATCACCCGCCGATCCCCGCCGAGCTGATGCTCCGGGTATACGAGGGGTACGAGCGCCGCAAGCAACGGACCGGTCGGCTCGACTTCGAAGACATGCTCGGCCTGGCGGTCCGGCTCTTCGACCGGTCTCCGGCTGCCGCGGAGGCGGTCCGCGACCGGATCCACGCGGTCACCGTCGACGAGTACCAGGACGTCAACCCGCTCCAACAGGCGCTGTTGGGGCTGTGGCTCGGAGACCGAGACGAGCTCTGTGTCGTGGGGGATGACTATCAGGCGATCTATTCGTTCACGGGCGCGTCGCCCGCGCATCTCCTCGTGATCCCGGAGCGGTACCCAGACGCGACGATCATCCGATTGGAGATCAACTACCGCTCGTCCCCGCAGGTCCTCAGGATCGCGAACGCGTTGGCGCGCCACATGGGCGGCTTCGCGAAGACGCTCCGGGCTGCGAAACCCGACGGGCCGGCCCCCACCGCGCGGGCGTTGCCCGATGAGCGCGCCGAGGTGCGTTTCGTGGTGGACGAGTGCAGCCGGCTCGGGGGCGTGGGCGTTCCATGGGACGAGATGGCGGTCCTGTACCGGATCAACGCACGGTCGGAGCCGTACGAGGTAGCGTTCGCGGCGGCCGCGATCCCGTATCAGGTCCGGGATGGGGCGTTCCTCCGCCGGCCTGGACCTCGAGCGGTCCTCGCCCGGCTGCGACGTGAGGACAGCTCGGCCGGGACGTCGTCGGGCGAGTGGACGCCATCACCGCGGCGCTGGGATCCACGCCCGAGGTGCACGCGGATGATGACGAGGAGGTCACACGACAGGCCGACCTCGCGCGGCTGCGAGCGATCGCTCGCGAATACGCCGGCGCGACCGGCCCGCCGGCTCGGTCGGGGGGTTCATCGACGAGCTCACCCATCGGTTCGCGGTCGAGCGCATGGGCCGAGGGGTGCAGCTCATGACCTACCATCGCGCGAAGGGCCTGGAGTTCGACGCGGTGTTCCTCCCACGACTCCTCGAAGGGGAGCTCCCCTACCGTGCCCGCCGCAGCGACGGCGAACAGGAGGAGGAGCGACGGCTCCTCTACGTCGGCATCACGCGTTCGCGTGCGCATCTGTACCTATCGTGGCCGGAGAACGAGCGCGCACAGCCGAGCCGGTTCCTGCGCCAGATCGGGGTCGTCGAGGACTCGCCGCGGCGCCATGGATCAGGCCGGGCCGCGATCACGGTCGCCGCGCACGGTCCGCTGCTCGACCGCTTGAAGGAATGGCGGAGGCGGCGGGCAAGCACCGACGGTGTGCCCGCCTACGTGGTGTTCCATGATGTGACGCTGGCGCAGATCGCCGATCGCAGACCGGGGGACTGGGCGGACCTCGCGGCGATCTCCGGTGTCGGACCGACGAAGCTCGAGCGGTACGGGGACGAGGTGCTGGAGATCGTCGCGGCTGCTCGCTAGCCCGAGATCAGTGTCGAGCGATGGCCGCCACCAACATCGCGAGCGCGACGAGCGGCACGGCGATCGACAGCGCCCTCAGCGCGCGCTCGGGAGTCTTCCGCAACCACGCGTTGTCGAGGTGCTCTTCACTCCCGTCGTCGTAGGCAGCGCGTCCTTCGATCGAGACGGCGTTCCGACGGAGCTTCCGGACCGGCGTCGACAGGATCCGCTGCGCCACAGAAAGCATCGCGCACGCGGCCGCGGCGACGACGGCAGCCGACGTGGTGTCGCCCGTCTGTGCGAACGCCGCGGTGAGCGCCGGGAACGCGCCCCACCCCACGGCGAACCAGAGGTCGGAATGGAAGATCCCCCCGAACCACTCCAGGTTGTACGCGAGCGCGATGAACGCCCCCATCACGATGAACACGATCAACCAGTTCGAGACGAGGAAGACCCCCCACATGCCGATCGTGATCGCGCCCGCGAGCCCCACCGCGGCGATCCCGACGAGCACTGGCGCAGGGATCGCGGTCCGCAGCGGTCGGCCGTTGAGCTCGTCGAGCGCGTGGGCCGCGAGGCCGACCGCAGCGAAGAACGCGAGGAGCGACCACCCGAGGTACCCGAGGTTCACGACGGCGGCGGTGCAGGCGCCGATCACGACATAGGACAGGTGCCACACCGTGTACGGCGGATGCAGCAGCGTCACGTAGTCCCGCCACCCGCCGCCGGACAGGGCGTAGAAGGCGGGGCGCTCGGCCGTCATCGCTTCGATCCCCAGATCACGATCGCGGCGCCGTTCGACATCGACCTCGTGTGGATCGAGCCGATCCCGGCTGCGCGCCACCAGGCGAGCTGCTCGTCGAGCGGATGCGCGCGCCAGAACGTCTCGATCGAGGGACGGAGGAACCTCGCCGTGTGCGTCCAGGCCGGCGAGACGATCGATCCGACCAGCGGCATCACCCACGAGGTGTATGCGTGCCACGCCGCCCTGGCCCAACTCGCGCGTGGGAGGTGGAACTCGAGCGAGGCGATCGTCCCGCCGGGGCGCACGACGCGAGCGAGTTCGGCGAGGGTCGCCGCGGGATCGTCCACGTATCGCAGCAGGTACGTGAACGTGAGCGCGTCGAAGGACGCATCGTCGAACGGCAGCCTCTCCGCGAGCCCGACCACACGCGGCCCCCCCGACGACGGACCGGAGCGGAGCATCGGCTCGCTCGCATCCAGAGCCGTGACGCGGTATCCGCGCTCGACGAGGGCGCGCGCCACCAGACCCGTGCCGCTCGCGACGTCGAGCACCCGAGCATTGCCGGGGGCGGCGACTCGGCCGACGAGGAAGCGGCGCCATCGCGGATCCTGCCCGAACGACAGCACCGCCCCCATCCACTCGTACTCGGGGGCGATCCCGGCGAACAACGAACGAGCGTGTCGCGTTCGGGTCAACATCAGAGGCTCTCGAGCCATCCGGGAACGTCCGCGATCGAACCGAGCACGACGTCCGGCGACCCCTTGGCCAGGTCCTCTTCCCGGAACTTGCCGGTCCTGACGAGCACACCGGTCAGGCCGGCGGCCCGCGCGCCTTCGACGTCGTTCGTGATGTCGTCGCCGACCATGGCCGCGCGGGGAGCCGGCACCCCAAGGAGCGTGAGGGCGGCATCGAAGAACGCGCGCGCCGGCTTGCCGCAGATCGCGGCGCTGATGCTCGCGGCGGCCTCGAGCCCGGCGATGTACGCGCCGCCGTCGAGTTCCCAGCCGGCCGCCGTCTTCCAGTAGAGGTTGCGGTGCATCCCCACGAGCGGCGCCCCGTCCATCAGCCGACGGAAGATGCGGGTCAGCACGTCGTGCGTGAAGTCGTCACACGCGCCGCCGATCACGATCACGTCGGCATCCTCGGGTGCGTCGGCGAGCGGCACGCCGGAGAGATCTTCGCCGGGCGCACCATCGGTCAGGACGAACGCTCGGGCCCCGGGATGATGCTCGCGGAGGTACGTCGCAGACGCCGTGACGGCCGTCACGATCTCCTCCGGGTCGATGGCGAAGCCCGCGGTCGCGAGGGTCCTCGCGAGATCGCGGCGCGTGTGCGTCGTCGTGTTCGTGATCAGCCGGAACGGGACGTGGTCCCGGAGCCAGCGCATCGCGTCGACCGCTCCCGGGACGGGATCCCACGACACGGCCAGGACGCCATCGATGTCGAGCAGCAGGCCGTCGGGGCCGCCCACCGTCATGGCCTCGCCGGAGGAAGCGTGGACGTGCGTCGCCCGCCCCGGAGCCACGCCGCGTAGGGCTCGATGAAGCGGAATTTCGCCGGGATCAGCCCGTGACCCGCACGTATGGCCGCGAACGTCGCGCGGAGCGCCGCCTCCTTCGCTGCGCTCCACCGGACCCCGTACATCTCCCGCACCGCCGGCGGCAGCGTCCCGAAAGCGAGCCGCGCCACCTGGGGCAGGATCGGACGCCATTCCGCGTCGGCGGGCGGGTCCATGAACAGACCGGCGACCCGCCGGGCGCCCTCGGTGACCTGCAGCTCGCCGCGATCCTCGACGTCGGCGAGCCACGCACGGATCGCAGGGACGGTGGGCGGGATGGTCTCCTTCGGGATCCGGACGAGTTCCGCCGCCAGCATCTGCTCTTCGTGGAAGCGTTGCCGGCCCGCATCGTCGAGCCGGCCGATCGTGAGCTCTTCGTAGAGCAGCGCGGAGTCGATCAGGGTCGCGTGCACGTACAGGAGCAGGTGCGGATCGAGCGCGTCGTACCGCTGACCGGTGACCGGATCGGTCCCGTGGATGTGCGCGTGCACCTCGTTGATCCTGTCGGCGGCGGCGTGCGCCTCCGCCCGGGTCCCGAACGTGATCGCGTACGTCAGCGCGAGCGTTCGCTGCAGGCGCTTCCACGGGTTGCGCTCGTACATCTGCGTCTGGTTCACGCCGGCGACGACGAGCGGGTGGGCCGCCTGCATCAGGAGCGCTCGCGCACCCCCGAAGAGCACCGTGACCTCGCGGTCGACCCGCCAGCTCACGCTGCCGGGGCCGAAGTACCCGAGATCCTCCTTCGACGCCACCATCGCGAGCAAGCGTACCGAGCCCGGCTCGGTGCCTCCCCTCCCGCGCATGGTTGACTGACGCCCGATGGCCGCGCCCAAACCGTTCCGTGGTTCCGACCTCCGCAGGCAGGTCCGGATCACGGGGTTCGATCTGTCCTCGGACGGAGCGCACCTGGTCTACGCACGCCAGACGATCGAGCGCGACCGGTACCGGTCTCACCTCTGGCGGGTCACCACGGACGGCGGGCGACGTGAGCGGCTCACGAACGCCGAGGCGTCGGACAGCCGCCCTCGGATCGCTCCGGATGGTCGGCACCTCGTCTTCCTGTCGGATCGAGCGGAAACGACGCAGGCCTGGGTGATGCCGCTCGATGGCGGCGAACCGCGGATGGTCGACGGCTTCGCGGACGGCGTCACCGCGGCCGAGTGGGCACCCGACGGCCGGACGCTCGCCGTGGTCGCGCCGAGCGGCGAGCGGCGATTCTCCGTCGGCGATCACGACGATCTGACCGCGCGCCGGATCACGACGCCGTTCTGGCGCCTGGATGGGGTGGGCGTCCTCGACCAGCTCTCGTCCCTGTGGTTCGTCGAGGCGACGGGCACCGCGAAGCCCCGCAGGGTCACCAAGCCGGACCGTGGGATCGGCGCGCCCGTTTGGTCACCCGACGGCAGGACGATCGCCGTCGTGGCCACCTCACCCGACGGGACGATCGAGGGCGAGCTGCCGCAGCCGGCGCTCGTGTCCCTGAGCGACGGAAGGATCCGATCCCTCGCGCCGTTCGGCGGCGGCACGCACGCGCTCGGCTGGTCGCCCGGCGGCCGACTGGCCGCGATCGCCGACCCCCGACCCCTGCGTGACGCGTGGCAGAACAGCGGCCTGTTCGTCTTGGACGGAAGGTCGTGGCGCAGGCTCGGCGAAGACCTGGACCGCCCGATCGGGAACAAGAACTACGGAGACCTCTACACCGCTGGCCTGCTCGGTGCGCAGGAACCTGTGTGGCTGGACGACGAGCACGTCCTCGCGTCCGTCTCCGACCGAGGGACCGTCCCGCTCATGAGCTTCGGGACCGAGGGCTCGGTCGGAACCCTGCTCGGAGAAGAGGTCGTCGTCTTCGAACACCGCGTCGGTGGGGGGCGGGTCGTCGCGGCAGCGACGACCCGCGGGCGGCCGCCGGAGCTCTACGAGATCTCCGGCGGCCGCCCCCGCCGGATCACGTCGGACGGCAGCCGCTGGTTCGGCCCGTTCCAACGGGACCCGGAGCGCGTCTCGGCGTTCTCGCGCCGAGGGTCGATCGACGCGTGGCTGCTCCGCGGCGGGCCCGGCCGCCGCCCGACCGTCCTGCAGATCCACGGCGGCCCGCATGCGATGCATTCGGACACGCCGTGGCTCGACATGGTCGCCGTCGCGAGCGCCGGCTTCCACGTCGTGTACGCCAACCCTTCCGGTTCCCTCGGGTACGGAGAGGCACTCGCGGAGCGCCTCCACGGCGATTGGGGTCGACCGGACACGCGAGAGGTGCTCCGCCTCCTCGACCGGCTCGCGGCCGACGGCATCGTCGACCTCGACCGGGTCGGCGCGATGGGGGCATCCTACGGCGGCTACCTCGTGAACTGGCTCGCCGGTCACCACCCTGACCGGTTCCGGGCGCTCGTGAGCGAGCAGCCCGTCACCGATCACGTCGCGGAGTGGGGCGGCGCCGACTATCCCTACGAGATCGCCCAGGCGGCGATCGGCGAGCAACGCGTCCCCCAGCGCGTCGAGGCGCTCGTCGAGGCCTCGCCCTACCGTTCGCTGCACAAGGCGAAGGCGGCGGTGCTGCTCCTGCACGCCGACGGCGATCTCCGGTGTCCGCCCGTCAACACCGATATCGCCTTCGCCGTCCTCCACCGCGCCGGCGTGCCCGTCGAGATGGTCCGGTACCCCGACGAGCCTCACGGACTCAAGACGAACGGCAGGCCCGATCGACGCGCCGATCGGATCGACCGCATCGTCGCCTGGTTCCGCCAACACCTCTGAGCGACTGCTCGACGTGGCGGTCGAGGTGGTGCACGATACGGCCGGCATGTCGCCGGTCCTGATCGTGATCGCGGCGGCCGTCCTGGTCGGGCTCCTCGCGGGCGGCAGCCTCCGCAACTTCGAGAGGCTTCGGGTCCACTGGTGGGCGATCGCGTTCGCCGGCCTCGGGCTCCAGATCGTGCCGGCCCCGGAGTTCTCGGGCGTCCCGAACTGGGCCGTCGGCGCGGGGATGCTCACGGCCTCGTACGTGCTGCTCCTGGTCTTCCTCGTGGTCAACCGTTGGATCCCCGGCGCCACCGTGATGGCGATCGGGCTCCTGCTGAACCTCGCCGTCGTCGGCGCGAACGGGGGCATGCCGGTGAGCGCGAACGCGATCGAGACGGCAGGTGGCTCCGTCGCCCCCCTGGCGGACGGCGCCGGCGCCAAGCACCATCTGATGAACGACGCGGACGTGCTCTCGCCGCTCGGCGACGTGATCCCGATCCCACCGCCGGCCGGCGTCGTCCTTTCGATCGGCGACCTGCTGCTCTACGCCGGGATCGCCTGGTTCGTATTCCAGGTCATGCGGGGACGGAGTCGCGAGAACCCTCGGCCGATCGCGATGTGGTTCCCGGGGTACCGGGGGAAGCACGCTCCGGGGCATTGGCGCCTGCCGCCTCGGTATCGGGCTGCTGCTCCGGTTGCAGCAGAGCGATCGGGAAGCGAACCGTGATAGTCGTTCCCTGACCGACGGCGCTCTGCACGTCGAACGTACCGCCACCAACCTTCGCTCGCTCTCGCATCATCGCCATCCCGTAGTGGCCCTCGGGACCCGGCGCTGCAGAGTCGAACCCCGTGCCGTTGTCCTGGAGCCGCAGGACGATGTCTTCGCCCTCCTGGGCCACCGTCACCGACACGTCGGTCGGCTCCGCGTGCTTCAGCGCGTTCATGATCCCCTCGCGCGCGATGTGGAAGACGAGCAAGGCGATCGGCGCCGGGAGCTCGATGTTCTGCACGTCTCGGTGGAACCGGATGTGCGAGTCGCGCCCGACCTCGTCCGTGAACGACTCGAGCGCCTCGGCGAGTCCCTTCGCGCCGAGCGGCGAGCGGTGCAGGTCACGGATCAACGCCCGGATCCGATCCGACGTCTCCTGCTTCGAGTCCCGGATCTTGTCGAGCTGCTTACGAACGTCGTCAATGTCGCCCTTGTCGAGGAGCTTCCGCGCGATGTCGACCTGGAGCGAGAGGCGGAACAGCACCTGCGCGAGGTCGTCATGGAGGTAGCCCGCGATCTGGAGACGTTCGTCGGCGCGCTCCTCCGCCATCGTGTTGGAGAGCTCACGAAGGATCGCGGAGCTCTCTTTCAGTTCGACATGGGCCTCTTCGAGAGCCTGCGATCGGAAGAACATCTGACGCGCGAAAACCAATGGTGCCAAGAAGGCCGGAACGGTCCAAGCCCCCACCTTCTCGAAGAGCACAGCGAAGGCGAGGCCCAAGAGACCAAGACCCATGTAACCCACAAGGAAGTCACGAACGTTGCCGATCGTCAGCTGCCGCAACATGTCACTCGGACGGATGCCAAGCTTGGTGCTCATGTAGAGCGTGACCAACCCCGCGTTCACCGCATAGTCCGCGATTGAGGCGAGAGCCGATGCGATGATCAGGATCCATGGTGCCGTATCTGTGAGTTGGCTTGCGGATGGGTGGAAGGCATGGAAGACGGCGCTGGCGGCCATGACCGATAGAGCTACTTGACTCCTGTTGTAGAGCGCCACTCCTAGTGTGACCTCGCGCTTGAACTCGCGTGGGTCGAGAGCGCCCAGGAAGGTAACGACTCCCGCCGCCCCCACGGGGCACAGAATCGCGACCGTCACCAGGACAGGAAATCCGACGCTGAAGGTCAATCCCCTCCAGGCCGGGACGGGCAGAAGCTCAATAGCTGCTATCAGGACAGACCAGAGCAGCCAATATGGATCGAAGGGCTCGGGACTCCAGGCCAGGAGAAAGGCGATCGAGGTCCCGGTAGCCACGAAGAGGCAGGCGCTAACAAGTCGCAGTCTCCTCTCACGACTCTGGGCTTTCGCTGGACTGGCCACGAGTTACATCATGAACGGCTCGGACGAACCTTTCGAGTATGACAAGTCCTACGGCAAAGGTCGTACCCCGATTCTCCCTCTTGTCCCCCTAGTGGGGGTCCCCCATTGTTTTCGCCGAGGTCCCCCGAGGCGGGGATGTGCCGAAGGAGGAAAGCAGATGAAGATCGCGCGCCGCGTGATTCTGAGTCTCGCGTCAGTGGCCGCTCTCGCTCTCGCTGGCGGAGCGCACTGGCGGGTCGGCTAAGCCTGACTGACCGCGAGATCAACGGCCCCGGGCACCCAGCCCGGGGCTTTCAGTTGTAACCACCTGCCCGATCATCCGGCAGACTCAACGGAACCGAAGCGGCGATGGTCGTCCCTCGTCCAAGGCGTGACTCGATAACAAGACGGCCGCCCCGCGATTCCACTCGCTCTTTCATCAGCTGCAAGCCGAAATGGTCTCTCTGATCAACTCGTGACAGCTCGAACCCCACGCCTGTGTCAGTCACTACCAAACGACCCTCGCGCCCGTCTGACCAAGCCTTCAAACCAATGTCCCGCGAGTGCGAGTACTTCGCAGCGTTCGTGAGGGCCTCCTTAGCGACTTGGTACAAGACCAGTAAGGCCTCGTCTGATCCCTCAACGAGGTTGACGTCCAACTTGATCGGTGATGCCCCATTCGTTTCCAAGTCTTCGGCCAGAAGCCGAAGGGTCGTTGCCAAGCCACCGGGACCCAACGACGATCTGCGGAGGTCACCCACTAGACGTCGCAACCCTGTCTGCGCGGCGTCGATCGAAGCCAGCAACTCCGGAACATCGAGGTCTAGATCGAGCAACCGTCCCGCTTCGAGATCTTCTTTGATCACTCGAGCGATCAGGCTCACCTTGAAGAGGGTTGGCAGTACCTCATCGTGCAGCTGACCTGCCACCACCATTCGTTCGTCTCTTCGTTCAAGTCCAGCCGATTCTGTGGATCTCCGCAGAGCTTCGTCCTTCTCAGCGAGTCTCTCGGCGGCATCGTGCAATCTCTCAGCACGCAGAAGCGTTCCGCGGGCAAGAGCAAGCGGGACGAGGAACGCCGCAAGGGCCCAACGACCCGACGACAGGAACACAGCCGCAAGAAGGGGCGCCATGAGCCCCATTGAGAGATACAGAGCGATGCTTCCAATTGGCGCTGACCCAAATAGGAGGCGCAAAGCCGAGATCGGCGATGCGCCATCTCGGAGGACGATCGTTGGAACGACGAACGTAGCGTTCACTGCGAAATCAGCAAACAGGGCGAGGAATGAGACGAGGGCTATTAACGGCCAGTCCGTCGGTCTCACGTCCGCCAGGTGAAAGACGACGCCAGCAGCACACGTCGCTAATGCGACCTGACAGCGATTGAAGATGGCCCGCGAAACAGACGATTCCCGCCGCAGCTCCATCGGGTCCAAGCAACCGAGAAGAGCAATCCCTGCTGCCGCCGCGATTGGAAAGAGCAGAGCTGCTGCCAGTGTTACCGGGAGCGACATGCTGAGGGTTAGACCTTTGCCCACACGGACGAACATCAAGTCCGCAGTCAGGGCAACGCCGACCCACAGTGCAAACGTGAGCGCGTTTGAGCCGATCCACCCCTTGTCTGCGAGGGCGAAGGCACTCAGAACGATCAAGATCGCAACGGATGAGCCCCAATAGAAAAGACGGATTGCAGTCGGGTCATCGACGCCGCGGGTAGTTCGGTCACCTAGCGGCTGGGTCGCTGTCGCCATCGTGCCCCTCTCCGTCCGCCCCGGCGGCTCATGATCAAGATGCGAGATTCTTACGCCCGACCGTTATCCACAGGCAAGACTCGCTGAGTGGAAAGAGTGACAAGCCGAGCGAAGCTGCACGTCACGCCCACTAACCATCGACCGGTTCCCTCTCGAAACCGGCCGTGAGAAACTGTTCGGGATGAG
>JBKOZW010000203.1:0-12782 GCA_046726095.1 Actinomycetota bacterium | reverse complement strand
GCGGACGCGCTGGGGATCCGGGCCGCTCCCGGCGTCTACGCCGCCATGAGCGGCCCCGCCTACGAGACGCCGACCGAGGTCGGGATGCTGCAACGGCTGGGCGCGACGGTGGTCGGGATGTCGATGGTCCCCGAGGCGCTCCCGGCCCGAGCCCTCGGGATGCGGGTCCTCGGCATCTGTAGTCTGACGAACGAGTTCGGCGAACACGTCACCCACGAAGAGGTCGTCCGGGTCTCGAACGAGACCGCGCTTGCCGTCGGGAGGCTCATCGTCGACCTGCTGCCCCGCCTCCAGGAAGAAGGAGACTGAACGGATGCCAGATATCAGAGATCCCGCCCTCGCGACCGGTGGCCGGGAACGGATCGACTGGGCGGCCGGCGAGATGCCGGTGACGCGTCAGATCCGGGAGCGCTTCGACAAGGAGCGGCCGCTCGACGGGATCCGGATCGCCGCGTGCCTGCACGTGACGACCGAGACCGCCAATCTGATGGAGACGCTCGCCGCCGCAGGCGCGGAGGTGCTCCTCGCCGCCTCGAACCCCCTGTCCACGCAGGACGACGTGGCGGCGGCGCTGACCGAACAGAGCGGCGTGGAAACGTTCGCGATCAAGGGCGAGGACAACGACACGTACTACAAACACATCAACGCGGTGCTCGATCTGCGCCCGATGATCACGATGGACGACGGCGCCGATCTGGTGAACGTCCTCCACACGCGGCGGGCCGACCAGCTGAGCGACGTGATGGGCGGCACCGAGGAGACCACGACCGGCGTGATCCGGCTGCGAGCGATGGCGGCCGAGGGCGCGCTCGCGTACCCGATCGTGTCGGTGAACGACGCGGATACGAAGCACCTCTTCGACAACCGGTTCGGCACCGGGCAGTCGACGATGGACGCGATCATGCGCTCCACGAACCGGTTGATCGCCGGCAAGACCGTCGTCGTCGCCGGCTACGGGATGTGCGGGAGGGGCGTGTCGTCGCGTGCTCGCGGGCTGGGTGCGCACGTCGTCGTGACGGAGGTCGAGCCGACAGCCGCGCTGGAGGCAGTGATGGAGGGCTACCGGGTGATGCCGATCCGCGATGCGGCTCGCGTCGGCGACATCTTCATCACGGTGACCGGCGATCGCGACGTGATCCGCCGGGAGCACCTCGAGCTGATGAGGGACGGCGCGATCCTCGCGAACAGCGGCCACTTCGACGTCGAGATCGACAAGGGCGCGCTCCGCGAGCTCGCGACCGGCGTCCGGCGGATCCGCGAGTTCGTCGACGAGTACACGCTCGCCGACGGGCGGCGCATCAACCTCCTCGGTGAGGGTAGGCTGGTCAACCTCGCCGCCGCCGAAGGTCACCCGGCCGCGGTGATGGACATGTCGTTCGCGAACCAGGCGCTCTCGGTCGAGTGGATCGTGAAGAACCACGCGACGCTCGAGAAGCGCGTGTACCCGGTGCCCGTCGAGATCGACCGGGAGGTGGCGCGCCTCAAGCTACGCGCGATGGGCGTCGAGATCGACGAGCTCACCGCCGAGCAGGACGAGTACCTCCACTCCTGGCAGCAAGGGACCTGAGGTTCGACCGTGGGGGAGACGGTCTCGATCCGCGCGGCGTACGAGCGCTTCCCTGTCGCGATCAAGGGGACGTTCCTCCTGCGTGGCGCGGACGGGCTCCCCCACCAGGTCAGGATCGTGTCCGCGCGCGCGCACGGGTACGCCTCCGAGGGCGGCCGCCCGATCGGCATCGAGCCCATGGTCCTCGAGGTCGCGCCGACCCAGGACACGTTCGTCCCCTTCGAGATCTCCACGGTGGATCTGCCCTCCGGCTGGTACCGGCTCGAGTGCGACGTGGTGATCGACGGCACGAGCGCGGTGATACGTCCAGGCTCTCCGTTCGCGAGCGCTTGGCCTCGCGGGTCGGTCCGTCGCGGAACGGTCACGATCGGGCAGAAGAGCGCGGCCGTGGCGTGGGAGACGCTCGAGTGTCTGGGCGACAGCGTACGGATCACCTTCGCGGCCGACGAGGCTCCTTCGGTGAAGGTCGGGGTCGACGGGACGCCGCATCCGACGGTGGACGTCGCGTTCGACACCGACACGGGACGCGGCTCGGTGGTCGCCTACCCCGTGCTGCGATCGCAGGAGCGGCTCACGATCGATGTCCGGGGAGGATCCCCGGTGGAGGTCGTGCTGCCCTAGCGGTGTCGGAGCCGAGCGGTACGGTGCGGCCGTGCTCGCTCGGGCGCTCGACGTCGTCTTCCCGAGGCGATGCGCCGGATGTGGGGCGGGTCCGTGGCCGTTCTGCGCGGGGTGCAGCCGGGCCCTGATCCCGCTGCACCCCCCTTGGTGCCAGCGGTGCGGCCGCCCGTGGTCGGCCGCGGTCCCCAGGTGTCGCGACTGCCCGCCGGCATCGGTCGCATCGGCCAGGTCGCCGTTCCTGTTCGAGGGTCCGGCGCGATCCGCCGTGCACCGGCTCAAGTTCTCCGGGTGGCGCGACGTCGCGGCGGCGCTCGCCGACGCGATCGTTGCGTGCGATCCCATCCCGTCCATCGACGTCATCACGTGGGTGCCGCTCGCCCGTCGCCGATTGGCCGAGCGCGGCTACGACCAGGCCCGTGCCCTCGCAACCGGGCTCGGACGGCGTTCGGGGATCCCCGTGCGGCGGCTGCTGCGCCGCACCGTCGCCGCTGAGCCTCAGGCGCAGCGCCGCGGCCGCGAGCGGCGTGAGGCGATGCAGGGCGCGTTCGTCGCGACCCGCGCGGCCCCGGCGCGGATCCTCCTGGTGGACGACGTGCTCACGACCGGGGCGACGGCTGCGGCGTGCGCCGAGGCGCTCGCCGCGGCCGGTGCCCGTCGCGTCCACCTGGTGACCGCGGCCCGGTCGTTCCACGGCCCGCCGGGCGGGCCGGTCCCCGCGTTGCGCGGACCGGCCCGCCGTGCCTATCCTCAGGTGGGCTCACGTCCGGGTCTGTGGTTGCCCCGGGGAACTTCCCCGGTAGTCGATGCCAGCCGCGGGCGAAACGACCCACGTAAGGCGACTCTTGGTCGCCGAGCATGGCGCGGTTTAGATGTAAGACCTGCCCCGGGTGACCGGGAGAGGGCAAGAGTTCGGTCGCCGCGGACGTCCGGGCGACCGGGCGAAGGCCCCGGCAGGCGAGTGTGGGGACAAAGACCAGGTCAGCCGGACGCGGAGCCCACCCCGACCAACAGGATGCCGAGCGGATGGATCTGAGCTTCACCGGTCGCGGTGTGCAGGTGACCGCGGACATCCGGCTCGCCGCCGAACGGAAGCTCGCGCCCCTGGAGCGCATCGAACCCCGAACGACCACGATCGACATCGAGCTGATCAACGAGCACCATCCCCGCCTCGATGGCGTCAAGCGCGTCGAGGCTGCCCTGCGGATCCCTCGCAAGACGTTCCGGGCGCATGCGGAGGCGGACGACGTGCCGACCGCGATCGATCGCGTGAAGGACAAGCTCGAGCGACAGCTCCGTGACCACCACGGGAGGAAGCGCCCGCCCAAGAAGCGTGGACTAGAATCCGCGCTGACCCAGCCCGTGGTCGGGCTGTCGACCGAGAGCGAGGAGCAGCCGTGACCAAGGACCAGTCGAGTGACGAACGTCTCCGCGTACTGGTCGTCGACGACCACGCGCTGTTCCGCAGGGGTCTCGAGATGGTCCTGGGCAGCGAGCCCGACCTGGAGCTGGTCGGCGAGGCCTCGGACGGCCTCGAGGCGATCGAGAAGGCGCAGGAGACGATGCCCGACGTCGTCCTGATGGACGTCCGGATGCCCAAGCGCTCGGGCATCGAAGCCACCGCGCAGATCAAGGATCTCCTCCCGCACGTCAAGATCCTGATGCTCACGATCAGCGACGAGGAGGCCGATCTCTACGACGCTATCAAGGCCGGCGCGAGCGGCTACCTTCTGAAGGAGATCCCGATCGAGGAGGTCGCCGACGCGATCCGGAGCGTCTGGGCCGGCCAGTCACGCATCTCGCCGTCCATGGCTTCGAAGCTCCTGACCGAGTTCGCGGCGATGTCGAAGGCGACCGAGGAGCGGCCGCAGATGCCCACCCCTCGCCTCACCGACCGCGAGATGGAGGTCCTCAAGCTCGTCGCGCAGGGCCTCAACAACCGGGACATCGCGAAGAAGCTCTACATCTCCGAGAACACGGTCAAGAACCACATCCGGAACATCCTGGAGAAGCTGCACCTCCACTCGCGCATGGAGGCGGTCGTGTACGCCGTGCGCGAGAAGATGATCGAGATCACCTGATCTGCTCCTGCGGCTAGGCTTCCGTTCCGATGCGGAACGAAGCGTCCCGGAACGTCGCGCAGCTGCTCGTCGCCTGTCTTGAGAACGAGGGCGTCGAGTACGTCTTCGGTCTCCCCGGGGAGGAGAATCTCGACGTGATCGACGCGCTCGTCGATTCGTCGATCCGCTTCGTGACGACGCGCGACGAGCGCGGCGCCGCCTTCATGGCCGACACGTACGGGGCGCTCACCGGGAAGGCCGGCGTGTGCCTGGCGACCCTCGGTCCAGGCGCGATCAACCTGATGCTGGGGATCGCGAACGCCCAGCTCGACTCGCATCCGCTCGTCGCGATCATGGCCCAGGCCGGGCTCGACCGGCTCTACAAGGAGTCGCACCAGGTTGTGGATCTCGTGTCCCTCTACCGCCCGGTCACGAAGTGGGGCGACATGGTCACGCTCCCCACGGCGGCACCCGAGATGGTCCGCAAGGCCTTCAAGCAGGCGCAGACCGAGCGCCCGGGCGCAACGTTCATCGTGCTCCCGGAGGACGTGGCCGAACGCGAGACCGACGCCGGGCCGCTCCCGGTCAACGTACCGCGCGACCCGTTCCCGTCCGAGGACCAGGTCCACCGGGCGGCGCACGTACTCTCGACCGCGAGCCATCCCGTCGTTCTGGCGGGCGCCGGTGTGGCCCGCGATGGCGCGCGCGACGCATTGATCAGGTTCAGCGAACGGCTGAATCTCCCCGTCGCGACGACGTTCCTGGGCAAGGGCGTCTTCCCCGACGACCACGCCAACGCCCTCGGGACGATCGGGTTCATGGTGAAGGACTACGCGAACTTCGGCTTCGATCGGGCGGACGTGGTCGTGGCCGTGGGGTACGACCTGGTCGAGTACGCGCCCTCCAAGTGGAACCCGCTCCGGGACAAGCAGATCGTCCACGTGCATCGCACGGTCGCGGAGGTCGATGCGAACTACACGCTCGCCGTCGGCCTGCAGAGCTCGATCGGGGAGGCGCTCGACGCGATCGCGGACGCATCGCAGGCGCATCCGGACACCGGCGATCCGCCGGCTCGCGGGCTCGTCGGCGACGAGCTCGAGCGCGGGGCAGCCGACACCGCGTTCCCGCTGGCGCCCGCCCGGATCGTCCACGACGTCCGCGCGGTCCTCGACCGCGCGGACGTCGTTCTCTGCGACACGGGCGCCGCCAAGATGTGGATGGCACGGCTCTACCCGACCTACGAGCCCAACACGTGCCTGATCTCGAACGGCCTGGCGACGATGGCGTTCTCGATCCCGGGGGCGATCGCCGCCAAGCTGGTCCGACCCGACCGCGCGGTGGTCGCGGTCACCGGCGACGGCGCCTTCCTGATGAGCGTCGCCGAGCTCGAGACCGCCGTCCGCGAAGGGCTCTCACTCGTCGTCCTGGTCTGGGTCGATGGCGGCTACGGCCTGATCGGATGGAAGCAGGACATCCACTTCGGCCGGCGCTCGGCCGTCTCGTTCGGGAACCCGGACTTCGTCACGCTCGCCGAGAGCTTCGGAGCCTCGGGCGACGCGATCGAAGCGGCCGACGAGCTCCAGCCCACCCTCCGCAAGGCGCTCGACGACGGCGGGGTGAGCGTGATCGCCTGTCCCGTCGACTACGCGGAGAACGCACGGCTGGTCGAACGCTTGGGGATGCTGGAAGAGATGTGATCGTGGCGCGGGTTGCCGCCGCGCACGCCGCGACTCACCCGCTTCCCTGAGCCGCCGCTGACCTGGGCATCCGCGGCTCGCGGCTACACTGGAAGACCCGAGGCGCCCGAGGAACGAACGTGCCGGTACTCGACAAGATCGCCAACATCGGCGAAGGCCGCAAGCGGAAGAACCTGGCCGATCTCGCCAAGCTCGTGAACACCTACGAGCCGGAGATCGAGGAGCTCTCCGACGACGAGCTCCAGGGTAAGACGGTCGAGTTCAAGGAGCGCGTGGCGGCGGGGGAATCCCTGGACGATCTCCTCCCGGAGGCGTTCGCGTGCGTGCGGGAGGCCGCACGGCGGACGATCGGGCAACGTCACTTCGACGTCCAGCTGATGGGCGGCGCCGCCCTGCACCAGGGGAACATCGCCGAGATGAAGACCGGCGAGGGCAAGACGCTCGTCTCGACGCTCCCCGGGTACCTCAACGCGCTCGAAGACAAGGGCGTCCACATCGTGACGGTCAACGACTACCTGGCCAAGCGGGACTCCGAGTGGATGGGAGGCATCTACCGTTTCCTGGGTCTCAACGTCGGCCTGATCCAGGCTTCGATGTCGCCGGAGCAGCGTCGTCCTGCCTACGCGGCCGACATCACGTATGGAACCAACAACGAGTTCGGCTTCGACTACCTGCGCGACAACATGGCGATGCGGCTGGCCGACTGCGTCCAGCGTGGGTACCACTACGCGATCGTGGACGAGGTCGACTCGATCCTGATCGACGAGGCGCGGACCCCGCTGATCATCAGCGGCATGGTGGCCGACTCGGCCAAGTGGTACCAGACGTTCGCGCGGATCGCCCCGCGCCTCACGATCGACCAGGACTACGAGGTCGAGGAGGCCAAGTACCAGGTCGCCGTCACGGAGACGGGGGTCGCCAAGGTCGAGGAACTCCTCAACATCGAGAACCTCTACGACAGCTCGAACACGATGCTGGTCCACCACCTGCACAACGCGCTGCGCGCGAAGGAGCTCTACAAGCGGGACGTCGCGTACGTCGTGCAGAACGGCGAGGTCAAGATCGTCGACGAATTCACCGGGCGTGTGCTCGAGGGCCGCCGGTACTCCGAGGGCCTCCACCAGGCGATCGAGGCGAAGGAGGGCGTCCGGATCAAGGAAGAGAACCAGACGCTCGCGACGATCACGATCCAGAACTACTTCAAGATGTACGACAAGCTCTCCGGTATGACCGGAACGGCCAAGACACAGCTGACCGAGTTCGAGGAGACGTACAAGATCGGGGTCGTCGAGATCCCCACGAACCGCCAGATGATCCGCGACGACCAGCAGGACCTGATCTACAAGGGCGAAGACGAGAAGTGGGATGCGGTCGCCGACGACATCATCGAGCGCAACGCGCATGGACAGCCGATCCTCGTCGGCACGGTCTCGATCGAGAAATCCGAGCGCCTCTCGGGGGTGTTGAACCGTCGCGGGATCGCGCACAACGTCCTCAACGCCAAGAACCACGAGAAGGAGGCCATGATCGTGGCCCAGGCCGGCCGGAAGGGGTCGGTCACGGTCGCGACCAACATGGCCGGCCGCGGCGTCGACATCCTGCTGGGCGGCAACCCCGAGTACCTGGCTCGACAGGAGATGGCGGCTCGCGAGTTCGACAACGACCGGTACCTGCTCTTCGAGATGGACGAGGACGAGCGGGCTGCGTACGAGGCGGAGTACGAACCGATCCTGACCAAGTTCAGGGCGCAGACCGACGCGGAGCACGACGAGGTCGTGGAGCTCGGCGGGCTGTACGTGCTGGGGACCGAGCGGCACGAGTCCCGCCGCATCGACAACCAGCTCCGCGGACGGTCCGGTCGCCAGGGCGACCCGGGCGAGTCGCTGTTCTACCTGTCGCTCGAGGACGACCTGATGCGGATGTTCGCGTCGGACCGGGTCGCGGCGATCATGAACCGCTTCAAGTGGCCGGAGGGCGAACCGATCGAGGCGAAGATGGTCAGCCGGGCCGTCGAGAACGCGCAGAAACAGATCGAGGAGCTCAACTACGAGCGCCGCAAGAACGTTCTCAAGTACGACGAGGTGATGAACGGGCAGCGCGCGGTGATCTACGGCGAGCGCCGGAAGATCCTCGAGGGCGAGGATCTGAAGGAACAGGCGCTCGGGTTCGTCGAAGACGTGACCCGGGACGTGGTGACCACGTGGTGCCCGGCGGACACCTACGCGGAGGACTGGGACCGCGAAGCCTTGCTCGTGGCGCTGGCGGAGTTCTTCCCGGTCCGGAATTCCGTTGCGGACATCGAGGAAGTCGACGACGCCGACGAGCTCCAAGACCGGTTCGTGCAGGAGGCGTTCGAGGCGTACGACGCGAAGGAGGCGTCGATCACCCCCCAGGTGATGCGGGAGCTCGAGCGGGTCGTCCTGCTCAACATCACCGACACCAAGTGGCGCGAACATCTCTACGAGATGGACTACCTGCAGGAGGGGATCCATCTCCGCTCCTACGCGCAGCGCGATCCGCTCACGGAGTACCAGCGCGAGGCCTTCACGATGTTCGACGACCTGACCACATCGATCCAGGAGGACTTCGTCAAGTACATCTACCGGGTCGAGCTGGTCCGTCAGGACCAGCCGGCGGCGGCCGCGGAACCGAAGGTTCAGCGGCTGCAGGAGAACCGGGAGGAGGTCTCCTCCGGCGCCGGCGGCGCGGGCGAGACTTCCGCCCGCGCCGCCGGAGCCCAGGCCGGGAACCCACAGCAGGTCTTCAGCGACAAGATCCCCCGCAACGCGCCGTGCCCATGTGGCAGCGGCAGGAAGTACAAGAAGTGCCACGGGGCGGCGGCCTAGAGCAACCGGGAGAGCAGGACCGCCGGGTTCTCCGGCCCCCAGATGTCCAGCTCGGCGACCTTGGTGAAGCCGTTCGCCAGGTAGAAGGCCCGCGTCTCGGCGTAGGGCGGATAGGGATCGCGGTCCGACAGCGTCTTCACGTCGAGCCGCGTGGCGCCCTCGGCGCGCAGGCGGGCTGCGAGCGACGACAGGAGCGCGCGGCCGACGCCGCGCCGACGCGTGTCGGAGCGAACGGCCATCCACGTGATCTCCGCGACGCCGGGCTTCCGTCCCTCCCAGGTGAGGAAGCCAAGGGTCTCGGCGTCCTCGACCGCGACGAAGCCGTCTTGGGAACGGACGGCCTCGGCGCAGTCGCGGACCCCCTGCTCCATCCCGAACCATTCGGGTAACCCCGCGACGATCGCATCGCACGCCTCGGCGTCGATCGGAGCGAGCGGACGGATCTCCATGGGCTCACCCTAGGCGGGCGTGTGGACCACGACCGGTAGACTCGCCGCGATGAGCGAGCACACGGAGCGACTGCGCGATCTCGCCGAGCGCGTAGGTGCGGCCAGGGGGTTCCTTTGACGTCGAGGGCAAACGCGCGCAGGCGGCCGATCTGGAACGGCAGGCATCCGACCCCTCGCTGTGGGACGACCCCTCCAAGGGCCAGCGCATCACCTCCTCGCTGGCCCGCTTGAGGGCCGTGCTCGATCGCTTCGATGACCTGCAGCGGAAGCTCGACGACGCGCTCGCGATCGACGAGCTCCTGGCCGACGCGAACGACGCCGAGCTCGCCAAGGAGCTCGACGGCGCCGTCATGGGTCTCGAGGCCGACCTGCAGAAGGTCGAGCTCGCGGCGCTCCTGTCCGGCCCGTACGACGGACACGACGCGATCGGGACCGTGCAGGCCGGCGCCGGAGGCACGGAGTCGATGGACTGGGCCGACATGCTCCTCCGCATGTACATGCGCTGGGCGGAGGGGGAGAGCCTCAAGGCCGAGATCGACGAGGTCCACTACGGCGACGAGGCCGGGATCAAGTCCGCGACGTTCACGATCAGCGGCACGAACGCCTACGGACTCCTGTCGACCGAGCGCGGGGTCCATCGGCTCGTCCGGATCAGCCCGTTCGACGCGCAGAAGCGCCGGCACACCTCCTTCGCGTCGCTCGACGTGATCCCCGCGCTCGAGGAAGCCGAGGCCGAGGAGATCGAGATCGATGAGCAGGACCTCCGGATCGACGTGTACCGCTCCAGCGGGCCGGGTGGTCAGGGGGTGAACACGACGGATTCGGCCGTCCGGATCACGCACCTGCCGACCGGCATCGTGGTCGCGTGCCAGAACGAGCGCTCGCAGCTCCAGAACAAGGCCACGGCGATGGCGATCCTCAAGGCGCGCCTGGCGGCTCTGGAGCGGCGCCGACGTGAGGAGGAGATGAACGAGATCCGCGGCGAGCGGAAGGCGGTCGACTTCGGCTCGCAGATCCGCTCCTACGTCCTTGCTCCGTACCAGATGGTCAAGGACCACCGCACGGATGTCGAGGTGAGCGATCCCCAGCGGGTCCTCGACGGCGACCTGGACCGGTTCATCGAGGCCGAGCTCCGCCGTCGAGCGTCTTCCCTCTGAGCCTCCACGGAACCGCGATGACCCTCTGGTAGGGTGGGTCGTCCCGCCCACTTCCCCAACTGTGCAACGCCTATGATCAGCCTCCAGAACGTCACCAAGATCTACAAGAACGGCGTCACCGCCCTCGAGGACGTCTCGATCGAGATCGAGAAGGGCGAGTTCGTCTTCGTCGTCGGTCCCTCCGGTTCCGGGAAGTCGACGACCCTTCGTTTGCTCCTGCGCGAGGAGGAGCCGACCGCCGGGGAGGTTTACGTCGCAGGCAAGAACGTCGTCCGTCTGTCGACCCTCGGCGGGATCCCCAAGCTCCGCCGAAACATCGGGTGCGTTTTCCAGGACTTCAAGCTGCTCCAGGACAAGACGGTTTTCGAGAACGTCTCGTTCGCGCTCGAGGTGATCGGGAAGCCCAAGCATGTGATCGACGGGCGCGTCCCGGAGATCCTGGACTACGTCGGGCTCGGGGAGAAGCTGAACAACTACCCGGACGAGCTGTCCGGGGGAGAGCAGCAACGGGTCTCGATCGCGCGGGCCTGTGTCAACCGACCCCTGGTGCTCCTCGCCGATGAGCCGACCGGCAACCTCGACCCCAACACGAGCGTCGACATCATGCGGCTGCTCGACAAGGTGAACAAGATCGGCACCACGGTCGTCATGGCGACCCACGACCAGGCGATCGTGGACGCGATGCGCAAGCGTGTGATCGAGCTCGACAAGGGCAAGATCGTCCGGGACCAGTCCCGGGGGGTGTACTCGTAGGGCGTGCGTCGGATCGAGTTCTACTTCCGTGAGACGGCCGCCGGCATCCGCCGGAACGGCATCATGGCGTTCGCGGCGATCTCGACCGCGTTCATCGCGCTCTTCCTGTTCGGGCTGGCCCTTCTGATCGCGCGCGAGATCAACCTGGTGATCGAGCAGGTCACCGGGAACGTCGAGGTCGCCGTGTACCTGAGCGACCCGGTCAGGCCGGAGATCGAGGCGGACCTGGAGCAGACCCTTCGGAACCTGCCCGCGGTCGACACCGTGACGTTCGAGAACAAGACGCAGGCGTGCGAGCGCGCGCGCAAGCTCTTCGAGAGCAACCCGGCGATCATCGAGAACGTCTCATGCGACGTGTACCCGGCCTCGCTGCGTATCACCCTCGCCGACACCTCCCAGTACGAACAGATCACCGCCGCGCTGTCCTGCGCGCCCGACGCGACGACCGGCAAGGTCGCCTGCGCGGAGCCCGGGGTCCTGGAGGTGCGGGACTACCGCGACATCCTCGACCGCCTCTCGGCGATCACCCGCGTGCTGCGCAACGGCGTGCTCTTCATCGCGATCATCATGCTGGCGAGCGCGACCGTCCTGATCGCGAACACGCTGAGGATGGGGATGTTCGCGCGCCGCAAGGAGATCGGCATCATGCGGCTGGTCGGCGCGACCAACTGGCGGATCCGCGTGCCGTTCATGATCGAGGGATTGGTCGAGGCGCTCGTCGGCGCGGGCCTGGCGATCGTCACGCTGTTCCTGGGGAAGGTGTTCCTCGTCGACCAGCTCCGGAGCCAGATCCTGTGGTTCCCGCTCATCAGGAACAGCGACGTCCTGGCGATCGCGCCGCTCATCCTGATCGCCGCCGCCGGTGTTGCCGTGGTCGCCGGGACGATCGGCATCCGCCGTTTCCTCGACGTGTAGCCTCTGCGGCCATGGGCCGCCGGGACGAGGGCGAGAAGACCGTCGCCAGCAACCGCCGCGCGCGTCACGACTATGAGCTGATCGAGCGCTACGAATGCGGCATCCAGCTCACGGGCGATGAGGTCAAGTCGCTCCGTGGCGGGCGTGGATCTCTGGTCGACTGCTACGGGCGAGCGCGGGGGAGCGAGCTCTGGCTGGAGGGGATGAACATCCCGCCGTACGAGCAGGGCGACAAGCGCACCCACCTCCCATTGCGACCGCGGAAGCTGCTCCTTCACCGTCGCGAGATCGACGAGATCGCCCGCGAGATGAACGAGAAGGGGCTGTCGCTGGTGCCGCTTCGGGTCTACTTCGTCCACGGCCTGGCCAAGGTCGAGGTCGCCCTCGCGCGCGGGAAGCGGAAGTTCGAGAAACGGCAGTCGATCGCCAAACGCGAGGCGCAGCGCGAGATGGAGCAAGCGGCCGGTCGGAGGCGATGAACCTCGCGTCACCCCGGCTCGACGGCTTCAGCTGGGCCGACGGGCCGCCGTATACTCGAAACAACTGCATATGGGGGTGTACCGGTTTCGATTCGGACGCTCATCGTCTGGGCGAAGCGGGCCGTGATCCCGGATGTCACGTTAAACGCCGGACCAAACACAAGCGCCAACGACGAGTTCGCGCTCGCTGCCTAGTCTCTAGGTAGCTGCCCGCCCCGTGGGCCTGCGGTCGGGGGTCGGG
>JBKOZW010000202.1:0-5508 GCA_046726095.1 Actinomycetota bacterium | reverse complement strand
GGTCCACGACGGTTCGTTCGCTCAGCTCGCGAACCCGCAGGCCGCTTCGATCGCATCCGCGCCGGAGGGCCTGTCGGACGCCGACGCGGGATCGCTCGGGGTCGCCGGTGGTACCGCGATGAGCGCGGTCGACGCCGTGGAGCCGACCGACGGGTCCACGGTCCTGATCATCGGGGCGACCGGCGGCGTCGGCACGTTCGCGATCCAGCTCGCGGCGCTTCGGGGTGCGCACGTGATCGCCACGGTGCGACCTGGGGATGAGGAGTTCGTGAACAAACTCGGGGCTGCCGAGGCGGTCGATTACACGGGCGACATGGCCGAGGAGATCCGTGCCCGGTACCCGAGCGGCATCGATGCGGTGATCGATGCGGTGAACCGCGACCGGGCCGCGTTCGCGGGACTCGTCGCCCTGGTCCACGGCGGCGGTCACGCGACGTCGATCGTGGGAGGCGCGGGAGATTCGTCGGAGATCGGCGGGGTCGCCGTCTCGAACAGCGGCGGCAACCCGGCCCACCTCCCCGGCCTGGCCGACCTGGTCGTCCAAGGCAAGCTCCAGGTGGCGATCCGTCGGACGTACCCGCTGGACGACGCGGCCCAAGCGCTCCAGGACTTCGCCAACCAACACACGGTCGGCAAGCTCGTCGTCACGATGGGATGAGATCGATGGACGCGAACACGGTGAGACTGGGTGAGACCGACGTGGCCCGGATCGGGCTCGGGACCAACCGGCTCACGAACACACCCGAGCACGTCGCCTTCATCAGGGAGGCGGTCGAGCTCGGCGTGCGCATGATCGATACCGCCCACACGTACACCGGTGGAGAGAGCGAGGCGACGATCGGCGAAGCGCTGTCGCCCGTCCCCGAGGGGCGCGTCGTGGCGACCAAGGGAGGGTACACGCCCAGCACCGGCAGCCCGCAGTCGCTGCGGTCGCAGATCGACGAGAGCCTGCGCCGCCTGCGGACGGACGTGATCGACCTCTACTACCTGCATCGCGTCGATCCGCAGACGCCGCTCGAGGAGAGCGTGGGGACGATCGCGGAGTACCGCAATGCGGGCAAGATCCGCCATGTCGGTCTCTCGCAGGTCGGGGTCGACCAGATCGAACTCGCGCGCTCCATCGTGCCGATCGCAGCGGTCCAGAACCACTACAACCTGTCCGAGCGCGGGTGGGACGACGTGATCGACCACTGCGCCCGCGAGGGCATCGTGTTCGTGCCCTACTTCCCCCTCAAGGGGAGCGACGGACGAGCCGTGGACAAGATCGCCGAGCGCCGCGGAGCCACGCCGGCGCAGATCCGGTTGGCGTGGCTCCTGCGGCGCTCTCCCGCGACGCTGCCGATCCCGGGCACATTGTCACCCGAGCACCTGAAGGAGAACCTGGCGGCGCTCGAGATCGAGCTCAGCGACGCCGAGTTCGACGCGCTGTCGTAAGCCGCGCTCGGCCGATCACACGTGGTTGGACAGCCGGATCGACCATTCCCATGACGTGTGGTCCGGTGCGTTCGACCATCCGGTGAGGATCCCGACCTCGCCCCCCGGCAGGATCACGGGGAGTCCGATGTCATCGTCGGTGGGCCAGATGTCCGCGCGGGTGATGCGTTCTCCGTCCATCGTGAGCCTCGTGATCGGCGTGGACGCTCCCTTCCGGACGAGGTCCTGACCGATCGCCACGAGCTCGGAACCGTTCACATAGACCTCGACCGTCAGCGCCTCGGGGGCGGCGTGCGCCAGCAACGTCGAGGTCGGATCCAAGCGGCCACGCGCGAACTCGATCCCCGTCGAGGCGGCGAACGGGTATCGAAGGCTCCAGACGTGAACGACCCCGGTCACGGTGGGAGCTTACGCCGCCGGCAGTGCCGGGGCGGCACGCTATCGTTCGGTCCGTGAAGTGCCCCAGCTGTGGGACCGACAACCCCGACGGCGCCCGGTTCTGCAACGCGTGCGGGACGCACCTTGATCCGACCGCCGACAGGGACGCCGCGCTCGACCCCTTCCTGCCCAAGGAGCTGCTCGCCAAGCTCGAGGCCGCCCGCGCGGGCCGAGCCATGGAGGGAGAGCGTCGTGTCGTCACGATGCTGTTCTGCGACGTCCAGGGCTCGACCGCGATCGCCGAGCACCTGGACCCCGAAGACTGGGCGGAGATCATGAACGGCGCGTTCGAGCGGCTGATCGCTCCTGTCTACCGATACGAGGGAACGCTCGCCCGCCTGATGGGCGACGCGATCTTCGCGTTCTTCGGCGCGCCGATCGCGCACGAAGACGACCCGCAGCGCGCGGTCTGGGCGGCCCTCGACATCGTTTCGGGCATCGCCACCTACAAGGAGCACGTGAGGGCCGAGCATGGGTTGGATCTCGACGTTCGGGTCGGCATCCATACCGGCCCCGTGATGGTCGGGCAGGTCGGTTCGGACCTCCGCCTCGAGTACACGGCGATGGGGGACGCGGTGAACGTCGCCGCCCGCATGGAGCAGACGGCGGATCCGGGGACCGTGCAGATCACGGCGGACACACACCGGCTGGTCGAACCGCTCTTCGACGTCGAGGCGCGCGGCCGGATCGAGGTGAAGGGCAAGGCGGAACCTGTCGCGGCGTACCGGGTGCTGCGCCGCAGGGACGAGCCGGGACCGACCCGCGGGATGCGCGGCTCGCCGCTGGTCGGGCGCGATCGCGAGATGGAGCTGCTCCGCGATGCGATCGAGGAGGCGCAGTCGGGCGGGGGGCGCATCGTCTCGCTCGTCGGCGAGGCCGGCCTGGGCAAATCGCGGCTCGTCGACGAGACCCGCGCCGAGTGGTCACGCCGCCGACCCGGGGATGCGGCACGGGAGCGTGGCGAGATCCACCGGATCTGGGAGACCTGGCAGGGCGTCTCCTACGACGCGACCCGTCCGTACTCGCAGTACCGACGGATGGTGGCCCAGATCGCGGGGATCGAGGACACGGACGCCCCGGACGTGGTCCGGAGCAAGCTCGCGGCGATCATCGAACCCGGCGCGGAGGACTGGCTCGAACCGCACATGCGCGTCTGGCGATCGCTGTTCGGCGTCACGGAGCCCGGCGAGGAGCCGCTGGAGGGCGAGGCGTTCCGCGACGCGATCATGGAACTGGTCCCGGCGTCCACCCGCACGTTCGGCGCGGACGAGCCGCGGCTCCTGGTCTTCGAGGACCTCCACTGGTGCGACGAGGCCTCCATGGACGTGCTGATCGAGACCGCCAAGGTCGTGGATGACCTGCCGTGCCTGTTCCTGTTCGCATATCGTCCCGACCGGCAGGCGCCGTCGTGGCGGCTCAAGCAATGGCTCGAGACCGAGTACCCGCACCGGTCCACCGAGCTCGCGCTTGCCCCGTTGTCCGATGACGAGAGCCGACGCCTGATCGACGCGCTCATCCCCGACGAGGATCCGTCCGTCCGGACGCAGATCCTCCAGCGCACCGACGGCAACCCGCTGTTCGTGGAGGAGGTCGTCAGCGCCCTCCTCGATCACCACGACGACATCGCGATCCCGACCACGCTCCAGGCGCTGTTCACGGCACGGCTCGATGCGCTCGACGCGAGGGCCAAACACACGCTGCAGCTCGCCTCGGTGATCGGCCCATCGTTCTCCGAGCCGGTCCTCCGAGCGGTCACCGGCGATGAGGACCTCTCGACCTCGCTCCGCACGCTCGAGCGCCTGGGGTTGATCCTCGAGACCGCTCGGACGCCCGAACGCGAGTACGCGTTCCGCCACAGCCTCACCCAGGACGCGACGTACGGCACGATCCTGTTGCGGCGACGGCGCGAGCTGCATCGGCGCGTTGGCGAGGTCTTCGAGGAGCGGTACGCGAACCGGATCGAGGAGTTCGCTCCGCTGCTGGCCCAGCACTTCCGGGAGGCAGGCGACGACGAGCGCACGCTCCGATACGCGACGCTGGCGGCCGACACCGCTGGGCGCTTGTACGCCCACGCCGAGGCGGTGACCCATTCGACGTCGGCGATCGAGGCCGCTCGGCGGCTCGGTCGGACCGACGAGGCGCTCGGACACCTGTACCCGAACCGAGGCAGGACGCTCGAGCTCTGGGGGCGGTTCGACGAGGCCGTCGCCAACTACGAGGAGATGGAGGCGCTCGCTGTGGCGAGCGGCGCGCCGGCCACGGCGCTCGCCGCCAACATGTCGCTCACGACCCTCTACGCAACGCCCACGCCGGTGTTCGACGTGGTCAGGGGACGAGAGCTGTGTGAACGGATGATCGTGCTTGCCCGCGAGCTCGACGATCGCCCGGCCGAATCCAAGGCGCTGTGGAACCTGATGACCCTGGACGTCTTCAGCGGCGGCGATCCGGTCGAGGCTGTCGAAGCCGGGGAGCGCTCCCTCTCGATCGCTCGCGAGCTGAATGCCCGAGAGCAGATCGCCTTCACGCTGAACGACCTGTGGCGGCCCTACGCGGCCGTCGGCGATCTCCGAGCCTCTCGCGCCTGTCTCGAGGAGTCGAGGCCCTTGTGGCGCGAGATGGGGAACCTGCCGATGCTGTGCGAGAACCTCTCGAGCACGAGTGCTTTGCTAGGACTCGAGGGCGAGAACGAGGGAGCCCTCGCCCTGTGCGACGAGGCGTACGCGATCGCCGGCGAGATCGGGAATCTCTGGGGCCAGTCGTACAGCCTGCTGAACGCGTACCACATCGACATCCCGCAGGGGAACCTCGGCCGCGCCATGGAGAAGATGCGCGAAGGCATCCAGCTCTCCGAGGTCGCCGGCTTCGTGATCCCGCAGGCGGTCACCCGCGCCGAGCTGGGTGCCCTGTACGCGAACCTCGGCCAGATCGAGCGCGGCATGACGCTGGCGGATGAGGGGCTCGCGATCGCGAACGAGCAGAGCCCGCTCGCCGTGCCGATCGTGATGGGAGCGAAGGCCGAGATCCTGCTGCTCGCGGGGGAGCTCGACGGGGCCGAGGCCGCGATCGAACAGAGCACGATCGAGCGGCTCCCGGGGTTGTTGCATTTCGCTGCCGCGGCCAACGCCGAGCTCCTCAAGGGCCGGCTCGCGTCGGCCAGAGGCAACCACGGCGAGGCTGCCCGGATCGCCGACCGGGCGATCGAGTGGGTCCGCCGGCTCGAGGTTCGTCCGTACACCCCGGCCGCGCTCCTCTTGAAGGGCAGCGCGTTGCTGGCGTTGGGCGAGCCCGGTGAGGCCGAGAGCGCATTGCTCGAAGGACGAATGGAGGCCGAGCTGCTCGGCTTCGGTCCGGTCCTGTGGCGGATCGACGCCGAGCTGAGCGGCATCGCGGCGGAACGCGGTGACGCCCCGCGCGCCGGCAATCTGCTCGATGAGGCCAAAGGCCTCATCGAGCAGATCGCCGCCACGATCGACGACGCCGAGCTCCGATCGAGCTTCCTCCGCCTCCCGGACGTCGAGGCCGTTCGGTCAACCTGATCGCATGACGCCCGCCCCGAGCACGAGGGCCCGCGAGAACGCTCACGTCCTATCCCTTCAGACAAAGCACCTCGAGCGTGGAGACGTCTTCGTCGATGTC
>JBKOZW010000201.1:0-6531 GCA_046726095.1 Actinomycetota bacterium | reverse complement strand
CGACGTCGACCGACGGGCTCGGTGTCGACGTCGTGATCGACGCCGCCGGCTTCGAGTCGACGTGGACGCTCGGGCTCGAGGCCGTCCGGGCGGGCGGTCGCATCTTCGAGATCGGCCTGGGCGCGCCGCGCGGAACGGTCGACTTCTTCGCCGTGCTCGGCAAGGAGGCCACGATCACCGGCTCCTACGCCTGGTCGGACCGGGACTTCGCGCGCGCGCTCGACCTCCTTGCCGACGGCGCGCTGGACGCCGACGGGTGGCTGACCCGTGTCCCGCTCGCCGACGGGCAGGCCGCCTTCGAGAGCCTCGCCGATCGGGGCCGGCCCTTCAAGGTGCTCCTGGAGGTGGCATGAGGCTCGTCAGCTTCGACGGCGGCTTCGGACGGGTCGAGGGCGAGACCGTCGTCCCGATGGGCGGCGACATCGCCGGATACCTCGCCACGGGCCACGCCGACGCCGACGGCGACGCGATCCCTCTGGAGGGGCTCCGCCTGCGCGCGCCGGTCCCCGCGCCCGGCAAGGTGATCTGCGTCGGGCTGAACTACCGCGACCACGCGGAGGAGACCGGGCAGGCGATCCCCGAGGAGCCCGTGCTGTTCGCGAAGTTCGCCAACAGCGTCCTCGCTCCGGGAGCGACGATCGACGTGCCGGCGTTCGTCGAGCAGCCCGACTACGAGGCGGAGCTCGGCGTCGTGATCGGCCGCACCGCCGCGCGCGTCGGTGCGACCGACGCGCTCGACCACGTGGCCGGCTACGCATGCATCAACGACGTCTCGGCCCGCGACCTGCAGTTCCGCTCGTCGCAATGGCTGCTCGGCAAGGCGATCGACGGGTTCCTCCCGGCCGGGCCGTGGATCGCGACCGCCGACGAGGTCGGCGACCCGCAGACGCTCGCGATCCGTTGCCTGGTGAACGGAGAGGTCCTGCAGGATTCTTCTACCAAGCAGATGGCGTTCGGCGTCGCGGAGTTGGTCGCGTTCATCAGCCGCACGATCACGCTCGAACCGGGGGACCTGATCGCGACGGGCACCCCGCCGGGCGTCGGGATGGCGAGGAAGCCGCCGCGCTGGCTGCGTGACGGCGACGTGGTGACGGTGGAGATCGAGCGCATCGGTGCGCTCACGAACACGGTGCGCTTGGTCGCCCCGAGGGGAGGTTCCCAATGAAGCAGCAACGGCTCTGGCTCGTCGTGCCGGTCGCGTTCGCGTTGATCGTCGCGGCATGCAGCAGCAGCTCCAGCAGCACGAGCGGCGGCGGAGCGACCGGCATCCCGTCCGGAACGGAGATCAACCTCACGATGTGGATGGGCTATACACCGCCGCCACCCTTGGACGAGTCGTTCGAGTACCTCTCGATCCAGAACATGGTCGAGCGGTTCGAGGCCCAGTACCCGAACGTCCACATCGACCTGCAGTACGTGAACAGCGACAACGCCCTGACCAAGGCGACGGTCGCGCTCCAGGGCGGCGAGCAGCCCGACATCTCCTACCAGTACGGCACGAACATGCCGCAGCTCGCGACCGCGCCCAAGCTCGTGGACCTCACCTCACGCGTGCAGGACCCGAGCTTCAACTGGAACGACTTCTTCGAGGGCGAACGCGCGGTGGCCACGGTCGACGGCAAGGTCCTCGGCATCCCGGCGCTCGTGGACAACCTGGCGATCGTCTACAACCAGGACCTGTTCGCTCAGGCGGGCGTGCCGACCCCCTCCCCGGACTGGACCTGGGACGACGTCCGCTCGGCCGCGAAGGCGGTCACCGATCCCGCGAACAAGGTCTTCGGCATGGTGTTCCCCGCCGACGCGAGCGAGACGATGGTGTGGCAGTACGAGGCGATGCTCTGGGAAGCGGGCGGCGACATCCTCAACTCCGACAACACGCAGGCGGCCTTCAACTCCGACTCGGGCGTGCGCGCGGCGACGATGCTCCAGTCGATGGCGCAGGACGGCTCCCTCTACCTGGACTTCCACCCGGATTCGGGGCAGTACCTGAACCTGTTCAACGACGGCAAGATCGGCATGGTGATCACCGGGCCATGGGACCTCTCGGGCATCCCGGACGCGAACTACGGCGTGCAGTTCATGCCCTCGTTCGACCCCGGGGGGAGCCACGTCACGATCGCGGGGCCCGACAACTGGGTGATCTTCGACAACGGGCCCGACCGCGTGAACGCATCGTGGGAGTTCCTGAAGTTCATGGCCGACCCCGAGAACGTCCTCAAGGACGCCCTCGCGACCAGCCACCTCCCGATCCGCGCGTCCGTCGAACAGATGCCCGGCTTCGCCGCGTTCGACAAGAAGTACCCCGGCGTCGGCACGTTCGCGCAGAACCTCGCGAACGTCACGAAGGCCCGGCCGCAGGTCCCCCAGTACCCGCAGGTGTCCAGCTTCCTCGGACTCGCGCTCGTCAAGATCCTGCAGGGGGAGGCCTCGCCCCAGGACGCGCTGAACGAGGCGGCCGAGCAGGCGAACGGTGCCCTGGCGGCGCCCGCGTAGCGACATGGCCGTCCGGGGAGCGAGCGTCCGCGGCGTGATGACGTCCGACCACGTCGTCGGGTGGGCGTTCGCCTCCCCGGCCGTGCTGCTGATCATCGTGTTCGGGCTTATCCCGATCGTGTGGTCGGCGGTGCTGTCGTTCCAGAAGGCGAACCTCCTGGGACCGCCGGAATGGGTCGGCTTGGCGAACTATCGTGCGCTCCCGAAGGATCCCTTCTTCAAGGACTCCCTGATCCACAGCGCGATCTACACCGCGCTGTTCGTCCCGCTCTCGGTCGCCGGCGGACTCCTGACGGCGATCGCGTTGAACCGGCCGCTCCGCGGGATCCGCCTCTACCGCACGGCGGTGTTCGTTCCCGTGGTCGTCTCGACGATCGCGACCGTGATCATCTTCCTGTGGGTCTTCGACCCCAACTTCGGCCTCGCCAACTGGCTCCTGGGGAGGGTCGGGCTCGGCCCGTACGCGTTCTTCACCAGCTCCAACGGCGCCCTCTACTCGATCGTCGCGATGACCGTCTGGGGATGGATCGGCTTCGACGTGATCGTCTACCTGGCCGCATTGCAGGGGATCCCCGGCGAGCTCGTCGAGGCCGCACAGATCGACGGCGCGGGGACCTGGGGGATCTTCCGGAACGTCACGGTCCCGCTCCTCGGGCCGGTGACGCTGTTCCTGGTGGTGTGGTCGACGATCAACGCGCTCCAGCTCTTCGACGAGGTGTACCTGGCGACGAACGGCGGTCCCGGGACGGCGACGTACGTCCCGGTCTTCTATCTGTACAGGCTCGCCTTCCAGCTCGGGCATGCGGGCTACGCGGCGGCGATCGCGTACGTGCTGTTCGCGGTGATCCTCGTGCTCACGGTCGTGCAACTCCTGGTCGGGAAGCGGATGGTGCACTACTCGGGATGAGCGAGATCCAGACGATCGACCTGGCGGCGCGCGCCGACGAGGCGACCGGGGCCCCGCGCGAGGAAGGACCCGAGCGAGGTCGCTTCCTCTTCAGCGCGTGGCACCTGGTGCTGATCCCGATCGCCTTCGTGATGGTGATCCCCCTCGTGTGGATGCTGGTCACGTCGCTGCAGACGCTCGACGAGACGCGGCACTACCCTCCGGCGCTCCTGCCGACCTCCCTGGAGCTCCACAACTACACCGACGTGCTGCAGCAGGCGCCGTTCGCGCGCTGGTTCGTGAACACGCTGCTCGTGACGGTCGCCGTGGTTCTGGGGAACCTCCTGTTCTGCAGCCTCGCCGGTTACGCCTTCGCCAGGATCCGGTTCGTCGGTCGCGAAATCGTCTTCGTCCTGATCCTCGCGACCCTGATGATCCCGTTCCAGGTCGTGATCATCCCGACCTTCCTGATCGTGAAGGCCTTCGGGCTGATCGACACGCTGGGGGCGCTGGTCTTGCCGAACCTGGCGAGCGCCTTCGGGATCTTCATGCTCCGGCAGTTCTTCCGGACGCTCCCGATCGAGCTCGAGGAGGCGGCGCGGATCGACGGTGCCTCGCGGTTGGGGATCCTCCTGAAGATCGTGCTGCCGCTGTCGGGCCCGGCCCTCGCGACGCTCGCGGTGATCATGTTCATGTGGACGTGGAACGACTTCCTGTGGCCGCTGATCACGATCTACAGCCCCCAGAACATGACGATCCAGCTGGGTCTCGCGACGTTCCAGGGGGCGCATCAGACCAACACGAACCTGCTGATGGCGGCCAACGTGATGAGCATGCTCCCTGTCCTGCTCCTCTTCTTCCTCGCGCAGCGGTACTTCGTCCGCGGGATCGCCACGACGGGGCTCAAGGGGTAGCCGATGGCGCAGGTCCGGCTCGAGCACGTGACCAAGCGCTTCAGCGACGACGTCGTGGCGCTGGACGATCTGACGCTCGAGGTGGCGGATGGCGAGTTCCTGATCCTGGTCGGGCCGTCGGGTTGCGGGAAGACGACGGCGCTCCGGCTCGTCGCCGGGCTCGAGAAACCGAGTGGAGGTTCGATCACGATCGGCGATCGAGTGGTGAACGACGTCACCCCGCGTGACCGCGACATCGCGATGGTCTTCCAGAACTATGCGCTCTACCCGCACATGACCGTATACCGGAACCTGGCGTTCGGTCTGAAGGAACGCCGCACGCCCAAGCCGGAGATCGAGCGCCGCGTCCGCGAGGCGAGCGCGATCCTGGGGCTCGACGACCTGTTGAAACGCCGTCCGGCGCAGCTCTCCGGGGGGCAGCGCCAGCGCGTGGCCATGGGCCGCGCGCTGGTGCGGGAGCCCAAGGCGTTCCTGCTGGACGAGCCGCTCTCCAACCTGGACGCCAAGCTCCGTGTGCAGATGCGCGCGGAGCTGAAGCGGATCCACCAGCGGCTCGGGATCACCACGATCTACGTCACGCACGACCAGGTCGAGGCGATGACCCTCGGCGATCGGATCGTCGTGATGTCGAGCGGGCGGGTCCAGCAGATCGGCACGCCGCAGGAGGTCTATCGCGAGCCGCGGAACCTGTTCGTCGCCGGCTTCATCGGGAGCCCGCCGATGAACCTGCTGCGAGGCCGTACGGCGGACGGACGCCTCGAGGTGTGCGATGTCACGCTCCCCTGGCCGGGGCCGATGCCGGCCGAGGTCGCGGTCGGCGTTCGACCTGAGGACCTCGCGCCCGCGAACGGCTCCACGCAAGCGTTCGCCTTCACGGTCGACGTCGTCGAGCCGCTCGGCAACGAGGTGGTCGTGCACGGCACCGTTCCCGGCGCGCCCGTCGAGAGCGGGGCCGAAGAGGAGGAGGCCGAGATCCCGATCGCCGTGAGCGGCGCGCGAGCGCCTCTCACGGCGATCTTCGAGCCGGACGACGAACCGCGGCCGGGCGACACCGTGGACCTCACGGTGTCGCCGGACCACGTCCACCTCTTCGATCTCAAGACCGGGATGGCCCTCCGCCCGTGACGGGCTCCCCGGGGCCGGGCGGCCCCCGCATCGTCATCGTCGGCGCCGGCGGGTGGGTCTTCCCGATGGAGCTCACCCGCGACATCGTTTCGTTCCCGGCGCTCCGATCCTCGACGCTCGTCCTGTACGACATCGACCCGGCGGGCGCCGAACGCACGGCGGGCGCCGCGCGGGAGCTGATCGAGCTCGGCGGTCTCGATGCGCGCGTGGAGATCCCGCCGACGCTGGAGGAGGCGCTGCGCGAGGCGGACTTCGTGATCACCGTCTTCCAGGTGGGCGGCGTCGACGCTTACGCGTTCGACATCGAGATCCCGTTCGAGTACGGGATCGACCAGACCGTCGGCGACACGCTCGGCCCCGGCGGCGTGTTCCGCGGCCTCCGCAGCGTCGAGGCGCTGCGGGTGGTCGCCGAGGCGATGCTCCGGATCTGTCCCGACGCCCTGCTCCTGAACTACGCGAACCCGATGGCGATCAACTGCTGGGCGACCGACCTGCTCGGCGTGAACATCGTGGGGCTCTGCCACAGCGTCCAGGGAACCTCGGAGCTCCTCGCCCGCGAGCTCGGGGTCCCGTACGAGGAGGTCGGGTTCGACTGCGCGGGCGTGAACCACACCGCGTGGTTCACCACGTTCCGGCGCGGCGACGAGGATCTGATCCCTCGGATCCGCGAGGTGATCACGGCCCGGTACCTCGACGGCACGATCCCGCTGCTGCCTCGCTCGGCCGATCCCTACGAGAGCATCGAGCGGGTCCGCGCGGAGCTGATGCGGCTGACGGGGTACTTCCACACCGAGTCGAGCCACCACGCGAGCGAGTACTGGGCGTGGTTCCGCAAGACGCCCGAGCTCGTGCGCGAGTACCTCGACCGCGGGTGGAACTACCTGGAGGTGTCGCGCTCGTCGGACGCCGCCGACAGCAACGCGGAGATCGTGGCCGAGGCGCGCGCCCACGGGATCCATCACGGCGGCGAGTTCGCCGCGCCGATCATCGACAGCATCGTCACGGGCACGGAGCGGACCGTGTACGGCAACGTCCGGAACGGCGGCCTGATCGACAACCTTCCCGCGGACGCGTGCGTCGAGGTCGCGTGCCGTGTAGACGGCGGCGGCGTGC
>JBKOZW010000200.1:0-13553 GCA_046726095.1 Actinomycetota bacterium | reverse complement strand
ACGTGACGGTCGACGGGAGTGGACAGCTCGTCGGGGTCGTCCGGCATCTCTGGATCACATGCCAATGAGGTTTCCCCAGCCACCGTCCCAGGCCCGAAGGAACGTCGGTTAAGTCGGGGCGGTAGTAGGCGACGGCTGATGCGCTAACGCAACCAGAACGGTCAGGCGTGGGCTGGCATCATCGACCTACTGACGCTGCATCCGGAGGCGCGGCGGCGTGTTGCGCGGGATGCTCGGGGAGATCGACGCGTCGGCATGATCGCCTGCCGGGTCAAGAAGGTGAACCGTCCGACCAGTCCATCGGTTCTGGTGGGCGAGTCGGCTGCACAAGACAGAGGAGTGCGACGAAGGCGGCGCTGAAGGCGACCAGGATCTGGACCAGGGAGTCCCAGGCCGTTGGGAGGCACGAAGCGTAGCCACCGCCCGTCCTCCCATGGGTGTAGAAGCACATCTGTTCGTGCCGGAGGTGGGTGGCGAGCACGACCGCGACCCCCAGGACCGCGACCAGACCGCCGAGGACCACGAGCGTCCTCCGCTTGGCTGGTGACTTCCAGAACAGACCGATCAGACCACCAAGGATCAGCGAGGTAGCGGCACCGATCGATAGGCCGTGAGGGAAGAGGTCGATGTCCGACGTTGCCACGAAGCCCCCGACGAAGGCGCCAGGTATCGAGGCCAGCACGGCCACTCCCGCAGCCCTCGCCCCGAGGAAGATCAGGATGGGTCCACCGACCAGCGAAGCGCACGCCCAGATGTTGACGAAGACCTCGGCCTGATCAGCCTGTGTCACCTGGATACGGAACCATGGCTCCGCACCCGAGCACTCGACCGCGACGGAAGCGCTACCTGATCACCAAGCGGTCCGCGCATCGCGGCAGGTAGCGTGATCGAGCTGACGCAGACTCATGATCCTCCGGTCGCAGGTTCGAGTCCTGCCCGCCCCACTGATCTACCTGCAGAAAGGCACGGCACCCAACCCTCTTCGTAGGTTGGCCGATCTCTGCCAACTTGCCCGGGGGCGGATTGCCCCCATGCCATCGCCGGGTATGAGATGGATCTAGCTCAGCCCATGTGCGGCGGCGACAGAAGCGACGGGGGGCTCATGCAAACCGTCCTCAGGCACCGACTTCCTCCGAGTCCGAAAGCGCCTGGTCAAGCGAGAGCGGTTCTCCAGCAGCTGCCGTCGCGCCTGCAGCCCCAGGTTCCGGTGCTCAAGTTGCTCGTGAGCGAACTCGTAGCGAACTCCGTTCGGCATGGATCCCTCCTTCCCTCGGATCGGATACTCCTCGTGGTCGAGGATCTCGGGGATTCAGTGCGGGTGGAGGTCGGCGACCCTGGCAGATGCTACGAAGACGCGCAAGCGGGGTGGTCTCGCGCCCACTATGACCCAGATGGGGCTGCCTCCAACCGCGCATACGGCCTCGTGATCGTCAGTTCGGCCGCCGATCGCTCCGGGATCCGCTGGGCCGACGGAACCATCGCCTGGTTCGAGATCGCGGTAGGACCGGGCGGTTGATCGCGTCCCGAAGAACAAGCCTTGCGTTTCTCCTACGAGCCGAGTAGACCGAGGGCTCCTCGTGATCAGGAACTGGGATCTAGCCACGACCGCCGAAGGCGTCCGCGCGGATGGGGAGATCGACCTCGCGGCTGCGGAAGATTTCTCGGATCAGCTCTGCGCCACCGCGAGGGCCAGCACACAACGATCCTTCGTCGTCGATCTCTCGGATGTCACCTTCATGGACTCGACGGGGCTCCACGCACTCGACGCGGTGGCGGAGACGTGCCCTCGGCTCGACATCCTCATACGCACGTCGCCGCAAGTCTTCAGGGTCCTAGAAGTCGCAGGTTTCGTCGCGACGCCATGGCCGAACGTTGTCATCGTCCCACCCGATGAGGGCACGCGATAGCTCCCTACGGTCACTCGTCGAGGCGACCCGGTCATCGTGCATCTGTCTCAGCTGTCGCCAGCGTCATCCCGATAGCCGGGCCCCCTTCCGATCGACCTGGAGGAGGTCCGGAAATGCTGCCACGCGGCGGAGCGTAGCCCGTATCGCCGACTCTTCCCCTTCCGAACCCACCCGTAGCGTGAGGCGGGGCGGGGCCCTAGGCGGTCGGGGGGTCGCCGAACGACGGGCAAGTCCCTCTCTGATTGCCCGTCTGGGCCCCGTCCTTATCCATCGACACTTGCACGAGTGATTTCGCCGAGCCGGTAACGCATCGCGTGGCTGAACCGATCAATAGGGGTGCCCCTGGGGCACGCTGAGACCTGGGGTGGGGGCGATCCTGAGGGCTCGTCAAACCCCCCGTCCACCCTGGGTCTCCTGTCCTTCGCCGGGTCCAACGACGTGCCCAAGATGGCGGGCGTCAGCCGAAGCCCGAAGCGCGTCCAGCCTTTCCCGCTCCATACAGGCGGAGTGGATGCGACGCAATGGACCTCTCCCAAGCCGCGACAGCACACCAGTGTTTGCGAATCCGATCTTTCGAAGGGTGGCGAGGTGAACCTCGCCGAGGTGGGTCACGTAGTCGTCTGAACGTGATCGTCGTTCGGACCAGCCACATCCCGCGGGTGGGGGGGAACCCGTCATCATGGCCACGATTGCCGCAACAAGGCGGGCCCAAACCGGACCCGCGTGCACGATTCTTCCTCGTCGATCCGGTCAGACATCGTCTTGGTCTGCGAGCTGCGCGTCTAGCTTCCGGCGCGTGCGGCTCGCTCTTGACCGTGTCTTCGGCAGCGACGCCACGACCGAAGTGTGGACCTCGGCGGGACTACCACGTCTGGCGTGTCATCCACACGATCCGAGCCTCGACGATGCTGGACGCGGCGGAAGGCGTGACACGGATGGCGCCGGAAGCGCGCGAGGCCGCGGGCATCCTCCCCGAGCAGGCGGTCGGGTTCTCGTGCCAGTTCAGGGATCTCACGCATCCTGAAGAGCTGGTTCTACCCCCGGGGACAGGTCTGAGATGAGTCCTGGACGAACAAGCGCGCTATCGGTCATCGATGATGGGTCGGGCGGGTAGGGGTTTGAGCCGCCCCGTGTATGCACCCTTCGCCGCTGTCAACAGGCCCAGCGCCACCACGATCCCTGCTCCGAGGATCCCAGCCCGTAGTGGCCACCGCCGCTCCACCTGCCATGGGGGCGACACACTCGTGAAGGAGCCAACCGTCATGCAGTACGTATGAACGGCGGCGAGTTCCCCGCTCGTGCCCGCGGTTTGGTAGGCATGACTCGGGTAAGCGGACGCGATCCCGATCGCCATGCTCAGGATCACCACCGCCGCGAACGTCAGGGCTAGCCATCGGCCCATAACGACGCGATACACCGCTGGAACTCACCCGTCAAGGTACTCCTCCGTCAGGGGCGGTGGCGTCAGCGACCTTTTGAGGGTCGTAGAGAGTCCTCCTGCAGCTCGAGTACGCCGCCAGACTCGGCACAAGAGCCTACGCTAGGTGTGGGGCGGGCCTAGCGCCACGGGGGGACGCGAACGACGGGCAAGCCCTCCTCTCCGGTTGCCCGCCTGGCCCGCTCCTCCATCAGGCCGACTCACGCTCCGATGGATCCAGATCGGAGTCACTCCGGACGGCGGCTCACCAAGGATGATGGGCCGGGCCGTTCGGGAACCCTCAGGGGGGGATCCCCCCTGCCTCTCCCGAACCCGAGCGGCCGGCCCACCTCATTCATAGTCGGCTCCCTGAACGGCGTCGGTGTCGAACGTCACCAGCACGAAGTGAGAAGCGTCACTAGGCATAGCGGCCGTCTCCGGATCGCGATTGGACGGGAACATCGCTGAGTCGACCCCGTTCGGTTGGCTCGTTCGCGAGCAGGCGACGACAGGTGTAGCCTCGGATCGGATCATCTATCGGAGGAGGGGAGAGATGCGGGCTCCATCGATGCTCCGACTGCTCATTCCTTTGGCTCTCTTCGCCGTCGCCTTCCCCGCGTGCGGGAACGATGAGACCACGACCCCGGCGCCGAGCGGACCGTCGACGGTCGCGGTGACGCTGCAGGAGTTCGCGGTCGGTACGGTTCCCGCATCTGCAGCGGCAGGCTCCGTCACGTTCAACGCCACGAACAACGGCCCCGACGACGATCACGAGTTCGTGGTCATCCAGACCGATCTCTCGCCCACGGAGCTTCCGACCAAGCCGGACGGCAGCGTGGACGAAGAGGGCGAGGGGATCACCGTGATCAACGAGATCGAACCGTTCCCGCCGGGAGAGACCGAGACGCTGACGGTCGACCTGGCAGCCGGGTCCTACGCGCTCATCTGCAACGTCTACGACAAGCAGGAGAAAGAGGCGCACTACCAGGAAGGGATGCGAACCTCCTTCACGGTGACGTAAGCACGCCAGCGCCCGAAGACCCGCGATCCACCCGGCGCAGCGGCGCGGCCTCCTCCTAAGCGTCGTGTCTGCTTGCCCGGCGTCCGCGTGGGACGTCCCTCACCTCGATGGGAGTAGTCACATCCAGGCGCTGCGTCAACCGATGTTTGTCCCATCCTGCGAGCGGCTAGATACCGAAAGCCACTTGGACCGATCGAGACGTGTCCCTCTCACTTCGGGGACACATGGATGGGGCCGGGCGCTTGCAGCCTCGGAGAGGGAGGGCTCTTTGGCGCGAACGCCGGCCCCATCCTGTTACGCCGTCCCTGCCCCTACCCGGCGATCGCGTTCGCCAGGTCGCCCTCGCATCGGGTCGCCCCTCGACCGGCGGCCGCCTCGCGCCACCCCTGCAGGAAGGGGTCGAGGAAGCTCGCGAGCAATCCCTCCTGTCCCGTCGTGGGATGCACGCCGTCGCTTCCGAGGAGATCGGGAGGAACGAGGCGATCCCAATCCAGGATCGCGCCGTTCCGAAGGGCTCCGATGTCAGCGACGATCGTGCGGTCGATCTGGTCGGTGACCGGCTCGGGTCCGTGCGCCGTGACCCAGACGACCAGGTCGGCTCCCTGGGCGGCGGCCAGGATGCGGTCCGCGTTCGCGGCGAACGACGTGGCGCTCAGATCGTTCACACCGAGTTCGACGACGACGACGTTCGGCAGCTGCAGGAGCGACTCGGCGGGCGTGATGCCGCCGCTCGAGCTCCGGCCGATCAGCGCATCGATCGCAACGTCCCACTCGGGCAGCCCGGCGACGACGTCGTCCTGGCCCCCGTCCAGGATCGAGTCCCCGATCATGAAGGCCGTGGGGGATGAGACCGCCCCAGGGTTCGGCAGGGCGAGCCATCGTTCGATCCGGCCGCCGGCCTCGACGTAGAGGGCGCGTTCGCCGGGGGTCGTCGAGATCCGGCCCGCGCCGGTTACGCCGACCGGGCGGGCATCCGCGGGCAACGCGTCCACGCTCACCGCGTACGCGCCGCCGAGGAAGCGACGGGCTCCGCCGCCGATGTCCGCGACCGCGACCATCTCCTGGGAGGGGTCGCATCGGTACAGGACGAGGCTGGACGGCGTGACACAGGTGCCGTTGTCGGCGGTGATCGTCTCGACCGTCACGTCTGGGCTCGGCCGCACGACGACGCAAGGGTCGACGCGGGCGGCCGCGCCCGGCACCGGTGTGAACGGCGCCGAGGCGGGCGCGGACGCCCGCGCCGCCGCGAAGTGGTCGCACGCCGTCGACGCCAGCAGAGCGAAGGCCAGGAGCGCGGCCGGGAACACGGGGGAAAGACGCCTGCCTCGCATGGACATCCGGCATCGTAGCCGGGCGGCGGCGAGACCCTTGGGCAACGGATCTCTGGCCGGAAGGCCGATCGACCGCTCGTTCGCGATCGGCCTATGATCGGCGCCCGACGATGCGCCGTTGCGGAACGAGGGAGGGACATGGCAGCGACCCGAGGCATCCGGCCCGAGCCTGAGCACCAGGCCGTCCTCTCGAACCTGTACGACCTCCAGGCGCGATTGCGTGGCGACCCGGCCTCGCTCGTTCCGCCGCGGAGCCGAGCCCGCGTGGACGCCTCCGGTCGAGGCGCCCCGGCGCCCGACGAACTGGTCCGCGCGGCGGGGGCTCGCGTCACCGCGCTCCGGGCGAAGCTGGACCAGCTCGAAGCCGAGCTCCAGAGCATCGCTCGGTCGTTGCGAGCGCGCGAACGAGATGCCTGAGCGCGCGAGGTCGGCTCGCGGACCGGTGGTACGTTCGGTCCGATGGATGCTGCTCCGCACGCCGACCTGTCGCGGCTCGCGTTCCTGCTAGGGACGTGGGAGGGCGGAGGCCGCGGCGAGTACCCCACGATCGAGCCGTTCGACTACGACGAGGAGATCGAGATCGACCACGTCGGAGATCCCTTCTTGTTGTACGGGCAGTCGAGCTGGCTCTCGAGCGATCACTCGCCGCTCCACTTCGAACGTGGCTTCATCCGGCCGGGGGATGCCCCCGGCGTCGTCGAGCTCTGTCTCGCGCATCCGCTCGGCCTGACGGAGATCGCACACGGGACGGTCGACGGAGCCTCGATGGAGTTCGCGACCGAGCAAGAAGGCATCGTCGGCCGGACGCGGACCGGGTCGGCGGTCACGGGGCTCACCCGCAGCTACCGGGTAGAGAACGACATCCTGACCTACGAGCTGTCCATGGCGACCGACGGAACGCCGATGACGCTGCACCTCCGCGGGACGCTCCGGAGGCGGTCGTGAGCGGATCCCGGTTCGACCTGGACCAGGTCTGGCTCGTCGGAGCGATCGTCGGGATCACGATCGGCGGCGTCCTGTGGCTCGCGGGCGCGCACGACGCCGCGAACGTGGCGTGGGCCGCGACGACGGTGGTCGGCGCCGTGCCGCTCGTGTCGGAGCTGATCCGGTCGGTGGCCAAGCGCGAGTTCGGCGTCGATTGGATCGCGATCCTGGCGATCGTCGGGTCGCTCGCGTTGGAGGAGTACCTGGCCGGGGCCGTGATCGCCCTGATGCTCTCGACGGGCCAGGCGTTGGAGTCCTACGCGGACCGGCGGTCGCACCGGGAGCTGTCGGCGCTGTTGGAGCGAGCTCCGCAAGAGGTCCACCGCTACGAAGACGGCGTGCTCCAGACCCGTCCGGTCGCGGAGGTCCGGCTCGCCGACAGACTGTTCGTGAAGGCGGGCGAGGTCGTCCCGGTGGACGGGGTCCTCGAGGGCGACGCGGTGCTGGACGAGTCCGCCCTCACGGGCGAGTCGCGGCCCGTCGAACGCCCGCGCGGCGACCTGGTCCGCTCGGGCGCGGTCAACGCCGGGCCTGGTTTCGACCTGCACGCAACGTCGACGGCGGCGGACAGCACGTACGCGGGCATCGTCCGGCTCGTGGAGGAGGCCGAGCGGCAGAAGGCGCCCGCGGTCCGCCTTGCCGATCGCTATGCGCTCGTGTTCGTGCCGGTGACGCTCGTGATCGCGGGCGCGGCGTGGGCGATCAGCGGCGACGCGGTGCGCGCGTTGTCCGTCCTCGTCGTTGCGACCCCATGCCCGTTGATCCTGGCGGTCCCGATCGCGGTCGTGGGCGGCATCTCCCGGGCGGCCAAGCGCGGCGTGATCGTGAAGGGTGGCGGTGCGCTCGAGACGCTCGCGCGCGCGCAGACGCTGCTGTTCGACAAGACCGGGACGCTCACGTCGGGGATCCCGCAGGTCGCCGACGTCGAGACGTTCGGCGCGGTCGACGCCGACGACCTGCTACGCCTTGCCGCGTCCGTCGACCAGGTTTCGGTCCACGTCCTCGCGACGGCGATCGTCCACGCGGCGCGCGAGCGGGGCCTCGAGCTCTCCTTCCCCGACGACGTCGACGAGCGCTACGGCGCCGGGATCGCCGCGACCGTCGACGGCCGGAAGGTCGCGCTCGGGAAGGCGGGGTTCGTCGCGGGTGGAGGGCCGCTCCCGCGGCGGGCGCGCGAGATCCGGCGCCGCACGATGCTCGACGGGACGTCGTGCGTGTTCGTCGGGGTCGACGGCGAGGTCGCCGGCGCCGTGGTGATCGACGACCCGATCCGGGCCGACACGCCGCGCGTGATCCGCGCGCTCCGCCGCGCGGGGATCACGCGCGTCGTGATGGTCACCGGCGACCATCCGGACGTCGCCGAGTCGGTCGGCGCCGCGCTCGGGGTCGACCGGATCCTGTCCGAGCGCGCTCCCGAGGAGAAGGTCGAGGCCGTGATCGCCGAGCGCGAACACGGGGTCGTCCTGATGGTCGGCGACGGCCTCAACGACGCGCCGGCGCTCGCAGCGGCGGACGTGGGTGTGGCGATGGGGGCGCGGGGAGCGACCGCCTCCTCGGAGGCCGCCGACGTGGTCCTCGTGGTCGACCGGCTCGACCGGCTCGTCGACGCGATCGCGATCTCGCGACGGTCGACCCGCATCGCGACGCAGAGCGTGTTCGTGGGGATGGGGCTCGCGTTCGCCTTCATGTTCGGCGGCGCGTTCGGCTGGTTCGGCCCGATCGCCGGGGCGCTAATCCAGGAGGGGATCGACGTCCTGTCGATCCTCAACTCGCTCCGGGCGATCGGCGACGCCGGGCGGCCGGGTCCGCCGAGCCCGGCGACCGACGTCGCCGATCGCTTCCGTCGCGAGCATCGGGAGTTCGCCCCCGAGCTCCAGCGGATCCGCTCGGTCGCCGACCGGCTGGAGGACATGCCGCCGGATCAGGCCGCGCGCGAGCTCGAGGCCGTCCGGGTCTTCATCGCCGAGCGGCTCCCGCAGCACGAGGAGGAGGAAGAGGCCGCGGTCTACCCGGTCGTCGCCGGTCTGATGGGCGGCGAAGATCCGATGTCGAGCATGTCGCGCGCCCACGTGGAGATCGCGCACCTCGGCAGGATGTACCAGCAGCTCTTGGAGGACCTTCCGCCGGAAGGTCCGACCACGGACGACGTGATGGACCTCCGTCGCGTGCTCTACGGGCTCCACGCGATCCTGCGCCTGCACTTCGCGCAGGAGGAAGAGGCCTACGCGTGGCTGTCGTCGGGTGAGCCCGTGCCGGTCGGCTGATCGGTCGGCTGGTCGGTCTCGAGCTCGGTCAGGTCGACGTCCCGGGTCCGGACGCGGGGCTCGGCCGCCAGCGTCACCCGGAACGACGCGCCGCCGCCCACGCGATCCTGGACCCACGCACGACCGTCGTGGAGCTCCGCGAACCGCGAGACGAGTGCGAGCCCGACGCCCGAGCCCGAGCCGGCGCTCGCGCCCTGCCGGAACGCCTCGAAGATCCGCTCGCGGTCCGCGGAGGCGACGCCCGGCCCGTCGTCCTCGACGATGAGCATCGCTCCTTCGTCGGTGCGCTCCAGGCGGACCCAGATCCGGGAGTCGCCGGGCGTGTGTTTCACCGTGTTCCCCAGGAGGTTCTCGACGATCCGTTCGACCATCGCGGTGTCGGCCCGGACCGTGATCGGCGCGACGTCGATCGAGAGCCGGCGTTCGGCCACCAGTTCGGAGTTCGCGACGATCTCGCGGATCAACGCGCCCACGTCGATCGGTTCCAGGTGGATCTCCGCGAGCCCTCGGTTCAGTCGCTCCAGGTCGAGGAAGTCGGTGACGATGCGATCGAGCTTGCGAGCGTTCGACGCGATGCGATGGGCCATGTCGCGGTGCTCGACCTCGGTGATCTCGACGTCGTCGCGCTCCATCGTGACGGCGAGCCCCAGGATCGCCGCGAGCGGGGTCCGCAGGTCGTGCGAGACGGCCTGCAGGAACGTCGTCTTGAGCTCGTCCTCCATCCGCAGGCGTTCGGCCTCCAGCCGTTCGCGCTCCAGGTCGCGTTCGAGCTCCTGCGTCCGGCGTTGCTCCGTCACGTCGATCAGCACGCCCTGCCAGTAGACCGGGCGGCCCTCGGGGTCGAGCACGAGTCGGGCCTGATCCTGGACCCAGACCACGTGACCGTCGCGCGCGATCAACCGGTAGGTCGCGGCGTGCGGCTCGGCGTGCACCGCGCCGCGCTCAATCAGCGTGCGATCATCCGGGTGGACGATCTTCGACCACAGGTCGGGGTCGGCGTACCACTCCTCGGGTTCGTACCCCAAGATCGATCCGACCTGCGGGCTGATGTACACGGTCGGGCCTTCCTCGACCGGATCGATGTAGGCGATCGCGGGGATCTGCTCGACGAGGGTCCGGTAGCGCGCCTCGGCCTCCGAGAGCTGCCCGGTCGCTTCCTTCAGCGGCGTGATGTCCATCATCACGCCCTGCCAGTACGCCGGCTCGCCGTCGGGCCCCCGCACCAGGACGGCGTGGTCGCGGAACCACACGAGGCGCCCGTCGCGCGCGTTCATCCGATACTGGATCAGGAACGGCTCGCCGGTGAGCTCCGTCCGTCGGTTCTCCTGCTCCACCAGCTCTCGATCGTCGGGGTGGATCGCGGCGAGCCACACGCTGGGATCGCGCATCCACTCCTGGGGCGAGATGCCCAGGAACTGCTCGACCTGCGAGTTGATGTAGACGATCTGGAGCCCGTCACCGGTGACGTCCTCGCGATAGACGATCGCGGGGATCTGCTCGACGAGGGTTCGGTACCGCTCCTCCGACTCGCGGGCGCGCTCCTCGCTCTCGCGCTCGGCCGTGACGTCGAACATGATGCCCTGCCAGTACGCGAGCGCGCCCTCGTCGTCCCGCACGAGCGTGGCCTCGTCGCGGAACCAGCGGATCTCGCCGGTCCGCGTGTACATCCGGTAGTCGGCGTGGAACGGACCGCCGGTCCGTTCGATCCGGTCGTACTCCTCACGGATGCGCGCGCGATCGTCCGGATGGAACTGCCGCGCCCACGCGATCGGGTCGGCGAGCCACTCGTCCGGTGAGAACCCTAGGATCTCCTGAACCTGCGGGCTCACGTAGAGCATCTCCCCGATGCCGTTCGCTTCGCGCGTGACCGCCTCGAGGTACACGATGGCGGGCAGGTGCTCGATCACGCGCTGGAAGCGGCCCTCCATCGCTTCGCGGTCACGCTCGGCGCGCCGGGCCCTCGTGACGTCGATCATCAACCCGCGGATCGAGCGCCGCGTGCCGTCCGCCTCGTCCACGGCTCGACCTTGATCCCGGACCCAGACCCACGAACCGTCGCGGGCCCGGAGCCGGTACTCCTCGTCGAACGCGCCGCCGCCGTTCCCGATCCGCACGAGCCGGGCGACCATGCGGTCGCGATCCGCGGGGTGCAGATGGTCGGTCCAGAAGCCCGGGTCGGCCAGCCACTCGCTCGCGTCGAAGCCGAGGACGTCGCGCACGCCTTCGGAGACGAACGTGAAGGCCATCGACGTCGCGTCGGCCTCCCACAGGATGCCCGGGAGGTCGGCGAGGAGGCTCCGCGCGCGGCGAAGCTCCGCCTCGGGAGGGATCTTCGGCGGATGCGGCATGGGTTCGACACGGAGTCTCGCAGCAGAGCTCCGCGGAGCGCCACGGTCAGATCGGGGTAGCCCGTCAGCCCGCGGCTGCTCCGCCATCTGACCGAGGATCCGATCCCACATCGAACCGACCCTTCCCGGCTCGGATCAGCTGCGCGTGCCCGACCTCGCTCGAGAGGTCCGGGACGTCGGCGAGCGCGAACCCCGACGCTTCGATCGAGGCCCGCGCCGGGGCGGGGACGCTCGTCTCCACGGAGACGAGCGGGCCCGCCGCGTCGGCCGCGCGCTCCACGATCCAGCGGGGCGCCGCGACCGCGTCCGCGGGCGCGGCGCCCCCGAACAGCCCGAGCAGGGTCTGCGCGTTGATCTGCGGTTGCGCGAAGCCGCCCATCGTCCCGGCAACCGCGGCGAGCCCCAGGCGGCCGTGCACGATCACGGGCGTCAGTGTGTGCGCGGGTCGCATCCCGGGAGCGAACGCGTTCGGGTGGCCGCGCTCGAGCGTGAAGCACGAGCCGCGGTTGTGCGCCACGATCCCGGTCGTCGGTTCGCAGATCCCCGAGCCGAAGCCCCAGAAGAGGCTCTGGATCAGCGAGACGGCGAACCCTTCGGCGTCGGCAGTCACGATCGCGATGGTGTCGCCGTCCGGCTTGTCGTGGCGCCCATCCGACGGATGGTCCGCTCGGAGGTCGTCGGCCAGCCCCGCGAGGTGCCCGTCGTCGAGCAGCGTCCAGGGGTGGACGATCATCCGGTCCGGGTCCGCCAGGTGGCGATCGCGATCGGCCGCCGCCGCCGCGAACACGCGCGCGATCATGCCGGCGCCGGAACCGTGCGGGTCCGGGTCGATCCCGAGCCGTTCGAGCAGGGACAGGACCTGGAGCAGCACGAACCCCTGGGAGTTGGGCGGCGCCACCGAGACGTGGAGGTCGCGATACGCGGCACGGATCGGCGGGAGCACCAACGCTCGATGTGCTTCGAGGTCGCCGACCGCGATCGGGGACCCCGCCGCCTGCAACCCGCGGACGTAGGCGCGGCCGACCTCGCCGCGGTAGAGCGCGTCCGGCCCCTCGCGGGCGATCACGGCGAGCGTCCGGCCGAGCGCGGGCTGGGTCACCGTCGCGCCCGCGGCCGTGGGTTCGCCGTCGGTGAAGAAGATCGAGGAGAGGCCCGGGTCGCTGGCGAACGGCGCGTCCGCCTCGACGAGCGTCTCGGCGAGCCCGCCGCTCACCCGCATCCCGTCGGTCGCGAGCTCGATCGCCCGGACGAACGCGTCTTCCCAGGGGAGGATCGCGCCAAGGTCGTACGCTGCGCGCCAACCCCCGACCGCGCCGGGGACCGTGATCGGGATCGGGCCGCGGAGCGGCATCGCGTGGTGTTCGCGCGCGACCGCGTCCGGGTCGGCGGCCATGGGCGCTCGGCCGCTGGAGCTCACGCTGAGCATCTCGCCGTCGGGACGCAGGACGAGGGCGAACAGGTCTCCGCCGACGCCACACGAGCTCGGGGCCGTCACGGCGATCGTGGTCGCGGCGGCGATCGCCGCGTCCACCGCATTGCCCCCGCGCTCGAAGGCCGCCGCTCCCGCCGAAGTGGCGTCGTGGTGCGGGCTCGCGATCGCCCACGCGGGACCGGTTGCGGTGGCCTGCATCGCGGGAGGTTACCCGCGCAGCGTGAGCCCCCGGTACCCGTCGGCGAAGCCGGCCGCGCGAAGCGTGAGCGCCGCGGGATGCTCCGCCGACGGCACGCCGTCGATCGTCCGCAGCTCGATCCGGCGCACGAGGCCGTCCTTGACGAGCGCGGTCAGTGCGTCGGTCCAGGTGGTCGGCTCATCGCCGAACGTAACGAGGGTCCTGGCGCCGCGCTCCAGGAATGCGGCCGGCTCGCCGTCGGCGAGCACGACGTAGGCGCCCGCGCTCCGGCTGGGGCGGCCCGCGGCGTCGGGCCAGGGGAGGGCGGCGCCGTAGGGCTGTGCAGGATCCGCGGCCGCGAGCGACCAGACGGTGGGTCGGTCGTCAGCGTCGCGGAACGCGCGCAGCCGATCGACCGCGCCCGGATGGGCGAACTGGGCGCCGCCGAGGCCCGCAACGAAGTACCCGCGGCGGACGGCCCCGGACTCCTCCATCGCCTTGAGGATCGGGTACACCCCCGCGAAGCCTCCTTCGGTTCCCTCGGCGAGCGCCGCCTCCCGCGTTACGACCCCGTGGCGGTCCAGCAGCTGGAGGGCGACGGCGTGCGCTCGCTCGGTCGGCGCCGGGGTGTCGCGGATCAGATCGGCGACCAGTGACCACCGGCCTGCGGC
>JBKOZW010000199.1:0-6453 GCA_046726095.1 Actinomycetota bacterium | reverse complement strand
GCGAGGTTGGATCGCGCCTTCTTACGAAACATCACCTGGCGGCGTGGCGCGGGGTCCTTCGGGACCGGGCTCCTCGCCTCCTCCTTGTGTGCGCAGCTGCCGGAGGGTCCGCGACAGCAACCGCGAGACGTGCATCTGCGAGATCCCGATCTCCGCGGCGATCTCGGCCTGCGTCATCCCCTTGAAGAACCGGAGCAGCAGGATCTTCTGCTCGCGAGGGGGGAGCCGTCGGATCCCCGGTTCGATCGACATCCAGCTCTCCGAGACGTCCATCGCGGGGTCCGGCTCCCCAAGCGTGTCGCCGATCGCGACGCCCTCGGCGTCGATCGGTGCGTCGAGCGACGAGGTCGAGTAGGCATGCGCCGCTTCCATCGCCTCGAGGACATCGTCGATCGACAGATGCGCGCGTTGTGCGACGTCTTGCGCGGTCGGCGACCGGCCGAGCTCCTGCCACAGTTCGCCGATCGTGCGGTTCACGAGCAGCGTGGTCTCCTGGAGGTTCCTGGGCACGCGGATCGACCATCCGCGGTCGCGGAAGTGGCGCTTGAGCTCGCCGACGATCGTGACCGTGGCGAACGTCGAGAACTGGACCTCCCGATCGGGATCGAACCGATCGATCGCCTGCACGAGGCCGAGGCTCGCGACCTGGAACAGATCGTCCATCGACTCGCCGCGGCCCGTGAAACGCCGCGCGAGGTGCTCGGCCAGGGGGAGGAACATCCGCACGAGCTCGGCACGAGCGGCCGGATCCGGCAGGCGCGCGAACAGCTCCGCCGGGTCCGGATCGTCCCCTGAGGTTCGCCTCGGTCGGTCCGGCCTCACCGCTGGATTCCCGGAGCGGTCTTCATGAAGGTGATCGTCATCCCCGTCTCGGAGCGAGAGATCGACGCCTCCTCCGCGATCCCGGTGATCACGCGCCACGGCCAGGATGCGAGCAGCTCCTCGTCAGATCCGGTCGCGTTCGCCGGTTCGAGCCGGAGGTCGACGCGGAGCGACCGGACCGTGACCGTGAGATCGAGCTGCAGCGAGCGGCCGGCGGCTTGGGACCGGTCGAGCAGCAGCGATGCGGCTTCGTCGACGGCGATCCGCAGCTCTTCCACGTCGTCCAGCGGCATCGACATCCGGGCGGCGACGCTGGCGGCGACGGACCGGAGCAAGTGGAGCATGTCCGGCGTCGCCGGCACCGCGACCCGGACCACGGACCCTTGCGACTCCACGACGGTCATGGTAGGTGGATACCCGGACCCCCGACGCGAGCAACCTGCTCGCCGTTCGGTTTCGCTGCATCGCTCCTGGGGTAGGAACGTGCCGTCCTGCATCGAGGAGGTACGCGGATGAGGGTGGGGGTCCCCGAGGAGGGATATCCGGTTCGAGGCCGCCTGGCGGGAACAGCGTCCGGCCCCTCGCTTCAGCGGATCGAAGCGACCCGCCGATGTGAAGAGCCGACCTGCGACACGCTCCTGTCGGCGTACAACCAGGGAACCACGTGCTGGCAGCATTCCCCGAGTCGTCCGTACTTCGTCCGCGCGCCGCGCAAGCGGCCATCGGCCGCCGCGTGACCGCGAGGAACAAGGAGGCGATGGGCATGGATCGGAAGACCGGTCGGAAGGTGCCGAACCCAAATCCGGAGCCAGCGCCGGAGCCGATGCCGCCACAGCCGGGTCCGCAGCCGACGCCCGAGCCCGGGCCTCGAGATGGGCGGCGACCCGCCTGATGCCGTTCGACCCAGGAGGCGCCGAACCGCTCGTGGGGGCGGTTCGGGGCTTCCGATGGTGGCGGCTCAACGGTTCGTGGCTCACGTCCCCGTGGCGGGGCGACGTCCGGTGGAGCCCCGAGGACAACGTCGCCTCGTGCCTGGGGCGGCGTTGGCTCCTCCACTGGAAGCAGCACGCCGTCCCGCACGATCGGGGCATCCCGGAGACCGACTGTTCGTGTGGCTTCTACGCGATGCTCCAGACCCCCGCTGACGGGGTCGATTCGCCTGGCTGCTGGCCGCTGAACCCTTCACTGTCGGGCGGTCCGATCGCGCTCGTGTTCGGCGTCGTGCGGGGATCCGGCCGCGTCATCCTGGGCCAGTACGGGTGGCGCGCCGAGCACGCACAGGTCGACGCGCTCTACGTCCCGCCGATGCGTTCCCCTTCGGCATCGCTCGCCGCCACCGCCGACACGTACGGCGCCCCGATCTACCGGGACCTCGCGGCGCTCTGCGGGGAGCGCGGCCCCGACGCGTGGACGACCGATCTCGCGCGGATCCCTGCATAGACGAACGCAGGCGCCGTCGCCGTCGGAGAACGGGAGGCGACCCGGGGCGCTTGCATGCCCCGAGCCGCCCCGTGTGCGGTGGCCGATGGTCGGTCAGACCGTCGCGCCGTAGTAGGAACCCACGCGCTTCCGGTAGTCCTCGTTCATGTACGTGTTCTCATCGAACTCCGGCGACGCCTTGATCTGCTCCTTCGTCAGACGCACCTGGACGGCGCGGTTGTCGAGATCGATCCGCTGGATCACGCTCGCGGGGAGCAGGACCTTCTTCCCGAAGATCCACGGCCCCGTCTCGACCACCAGGTAGGACGCGCCGACGTCGAACGTCGCCTCGTCCACGTGGCCGATCGAGCCGTCGGTCGCCTCGACGTCGAACCCGTTCAGATCAGTCACGTCTTGCAGGCTGCTGTCGTACGTCCAGAGATCCGTCTGCACGTGCGTTCGCCTCCTCGTTCTCTCGGGCTGCTCCGGCGGTTGCCGGAACACTCCTGCCGTACCCGGACCTCCCTGCGCGGAACCGTGGGATATATGCCCCACATCGCGGGTAGCGTAGGAACGATGCAGAGCGTGACGAGGCGGATCGAGCTGACGGCGGCGGAGGCACGGGCGTTCTTCGCGTCGCCGACCGGCATCTTGTTCCGACGCTACGTCGCGGGAGGCATCATCCTCACCGCTCCGCTGCTGTTCCGGATCCCCGTGTTCCGTCGGCATCCCTTGATCCGCACGCTCGAGCTGATCGGCGGTGCCGCGCTCCTCGTCAAGGCGGCCGAAGCGCTCCGGGACTGGGACGCGAGCGGTGGCCAGCAGCAGCGCATCGTGATCGACGTCTGATCGGATCGACGGGAACCGCCGGTCATCTTGGCCGTCCGCGACCCTTCTAGACTCCTTCGTCCACGAGAGGTGGCCTCCACGAGGGGTGGTTCACGAGAGGAGTCGCGATGCCGGAAGGGATCTTGGAGCGGTTGACCAACGGCGTCGTCCTCGGGGACGGCGGGTACCTGCTCGAGCTCGAGAAGCGCGGCTACGTGCAAGCCGGCCCGTTCACGCCGGAGGTCGTCATCGAGCACCCGGAGGCGCTCGTGCAGCTCCATCGCGAGTTCCTCCGCGCCGGCGCCGAGGTCCTGCAGACGATGACCTTCTACGCCAGTGACGACAAGCTCGCGACGGTCGGGATGGCCGGGAAGGTCGACGAGATCAACCGCGAGGCCGTGCGGATCGCGCGCGAGGTCGCCGCCGAAGGAAGCGCGTCGGTCGCAGGGAACCTCTCGCTCACCTGGGCCTACGCCCCGAGCGACGTGGCGAGTCCCGATCATGTGCGCGGGTTGTTCGACCGCCAGCTCCAGGATCAGCTGGACGCCGGCCCCCCGGACTTCTGGATCGGCGAGACCTTCTCCTTCACCGGCGAGGCCTTGCTCTTCGTGGAGCGCGCGAAGGCCACGGGACTGCCGGTGATGGCCACGATGAGCTTCGAGAAGCTCCCGCCCAGGTCGTACGAGGGGGACACGCCCGGCGAGGCCGCGAAGAAGCTCGCGGATGCCGGCGCGGACATCGTCGGGGTCAACTGCCTGAACGGTCCCGCCCAACAGCTCCCGATCGCGATCGAGATGGTCGAGGCGCTCGGCGGCGCGACGCCGGTCGCGGCTCAGCCGGTCGCGTACGCGACGAGCGACGACGCCCCGGACTTCACCTCGTGGTCGGACTTCCCCTACGGGCTCTCGGCCCGGACGCTGGCCCGCGGCGACCTCGCCGCGTTCGCCGCGGACGCGCGGGACGCAGGCGTGCGCTACATCGGCTCGTGCTGCGGGTCGGTCGCCGAGCACGTGCGTGCGATGGCGAAGATCCTCGGGAAGCTGCCACCCGATGAACGCGAGTGGAGGAGCACCACCGGCCAGGCGATGTCCGCCTACGAGTACCACGAGCACACGGAGACGGAGGTCTGAGCGAACTACGGGTTCGAGACCCAATCCTTGCCGGTGCAGTCCTCCGGGGACGTGGCGCCGCGGGCATCCGTCGCGCCGCCCTCGGGAAGCGAGAAGTTCGCCAGGGCGAGACCGGTCACGGAGACGCAGAAGCTTCTCCCGGTCCGGCTCTTCGTGCTCATCACGAGGCCATCACGCGACGCCAGGTTGATGCTCACGACGCCGACACGGGCGGGGACGTCTCCCGCCACCCGCACGGAGGGATCCAAAGACGTGAGCGTCGCCTGGTCGACACCCGCGAAGGTGCCGGCGTCGATCGAGACGACGATCGCCTCGCCGGACACGTTCATCAGGAGGCCCTGCGCCTGGAGGTCGGCCGAGCCGGCCGGGACCGGAGCGCCGACCGAAGAGAAGCTCGACGACGATCCGCCGCCCCCGAGAGCCCCTTCCCCGAAGGGCGCACACGAAACCGTGAGGGCGGCGAGCCCGAAGAGCACCGGACGACGGATCACCGTTCGCATCGGGAGAAGCATCGGTGCCGCCGTGGCGGACCTTGACGTCAGCTCGAGGCGCCGATCTCCTCGGGCGTGGTCGCCTTCTCGACCGCGGACGCTTGTTGGGGCTCGGTCTCCGGCTCGGGCACCTGGATGACGCTTTGCGCGTGCGTGGCGTTGACGACCTCTTCGAGCCTCTGCCGCGATCGGAGCTCCGTGTTCTGCCATTCGAGGTCGGCGATCCTTTGCTTCAGGGCGCGGCGCCGCCCCCAGCTGCCGCGAAGGAGCCCGACGCCGAGCACGATCAGCAGGAGCGTGACCATGCCCGCGAGGAACCCGGCCACCACCTCGGCGGCTCCGGATACCGTGACGTGCGTCCCGAAGATCACGAACGTCTCGTTCGAGGCGCTCAGCAGGTGGTTCTCCGCGATGAAATCCGCAACGATGCCCGCCGTCAGCAGGCCGAGGAAGATCAGCAACAGGCCCATCACAACCTCACCTCTCCGAAGGCCACGAGGCTCCCCTCGGACCGTACCGTTTCGGCCGCCGTCCGGTCTAGATGCGGATCGGGCGAAGGTTGGGAAGCTTCCGTGACTAGTCATTCCGAGGCGGTCGCTTCCCCCTCGGGCCCCGAGATCTCCGAACCCTTGGCCCCTGCGCGGTCCGGTCTCAGCGACCGAGATAGTCGGAGAGGGTTGAGGAAGGCAAGGCAGAGAACATGGACACCAACTGGACCAGCCTCGAAGGCCTCACGCGGCGCCCGCGGAGCGACCTGCTCGAACGGATCGCCGACGGCGGGGCGCAGCCGCTCGAGGGCGGCTCCTCGCTCGACGTCGACCTGGACGTCGTGGTCCTCGATCTGCAAGAGCTCACCCGCCAGCGACTCCGGTGATCGGCCGGTCGGACCGGCGCGGTAGCATTGCTGCTCCGCGCCGGTAGCTCAATGGATAGAGCATCTGACTACGGATCAGAAGGTTGGGGGTTCGACTCCCTCCCGGCGCGCCCAGCCGTACGCACAGCCGTTCGGGCGCCGGCGACCTCGCGATAGGCTCCCGCGGTGGACGAGCCCCGCGGCCTGACCAGCCGTATCGGGTTGCTCCGGCCGATGCGCCACCGCGACTTCCGGTTGCTGTGGATCGGACAGACCGTCTCGATGATCGGCGACGGCACCTACTACGTAGCCGTCGCGTGGCTCGTCTACCAGGACCTGGGCCGCTCGGCGGCCGCGTTCGCCGCGGTGGGCGTCGCATGGTCGATCCCGCAGCTCGTCCTGTTGCTCGCGAGCGGGGCGCTGTCCGACCGGAAGGACCGGCGGCACCTGATGATCGCCGGCGACCTGCTCCGGCTCGTGAGCATCCTGCTGATCGGTGTGCTGACCCTTACCGATCGGATCACGATGCCGATGTTGATCGGGCTCGTCCTGTTCTACGGCAGCGGCCAGGCGCTGTTCGGGCCGGCGTTCTCCTCGATCATCCCGTCGATCGTCTCGGAGGACGTCCTGGTGGAAGCGAACTCGGTCGGGCAGGTCGTCCGGCCGCTCGCGATGACGATCGTAGGCCCGGTCATCGGAGGCCTCCTCCTCCTGCTCGGGACCGGGTGGGCGTTCATCTTCGATGCGCTCACGTTCAGCGCCTCCGCCGTGTGCATCGCGATGATGCGTGCTCGCAAGCCGGCCGATGAAGGGCCGCATGAGCCGCTGATCCCCCAGATCAAGGAGGGGATCGCCTACGTGCGGAGCGAAACCTGGATCTTCGTCGCGCTCGTCACGGCCACGGTGAGCC
>JBKOZW010000198.1:0-13889 GCA_046726095.1 Actinomycetota bacterium | reverse complement strand
TGGTGTTGGGGGCGCTAGGCGCGGCGGGGGTCGCCGCGGCGCGGGCGGGCGGGGGGGCGACCCCGATGACGACCAGGGCGACCGTCAGCGCGCGGACGTCGACGACGAGCATCGGCGCCGGGAAGACGATGTTCACGGCGTCGAGCAGGGGACCGCTCGCGAGCCGGAGGACGAGGTACCCGAGGGCCATCCCCGCGAGCGATGCGGCACTGACGAGCGCGATCTGCTCACGGGCGATCGTGTCGCGAACCGTCGGCGCGCTGGCGCCCATGGCGCGCAGCGACGCGAACTCGAACTCGCGTCGCCGCTGCGCGAAGTACAACGTCGCGGAGACGCCCGCGATCACGAGGCCGAGCCCCGCGATCGCGGCGGCCGCGTCCAGCCCGACGGCGAGGCTCTGCGGCGCCTCCGCGAGCTGCGCCTCGATCGCGCGCGCCGACAGCAGGTCGACCACCGGGAGTCCGGCCGCCTCGATGGCCGCCGTCGGGTCGTCGTCGCCCTTCGCCCAGACCACCGTCACGCTCGGGATGGTTCCGGGAACGGCGGCCTCGAGGTCGAGCAGCGTGGGTCCCGACAGGATCACGAACGCCGTGCCCGGCGTGAAGCTCGGGAAGGCGTCCGCCGTGCCGACGACGTGGACCGGGGTCATCCTGGTCCCGATCCGGAGGCTCAGGTCGGTCGGCTCTTGCTCCGTCACCTCCGGCGAGGCGATCGCCGGGACGGCGGGCGGCTTCGGTTCGATCCCGACGATCGACGAGCCGATCGCGAACCGCCCGAGGAAGCGCCACCCGTGCGCCGCCTTCGTGATCTCACCGCTGGCGCCGAAGGCGTCCAGCGCGGTCCACCCGTCCAGGGGGATCGGAGCGCCCTCCGCCGTCGTGACGCTTAAATCGACAGGGATCTTCTCCGCCCCGCCGGGCGCGGAACGCTGGAGGGTCAACGAGAGCAACCGCTCGGCGTTCGCGAGGCTCACGGGATACGTGTGCGAACCGGGAGAGATCGTGGCCGGTTCGGTCGTCGCGACCTGGCCATCGGCCCCGACGTACGTCGCTCGCAGAGCGTAGCCGCGTGCCTCGACGGGCGCGTCGACGCTGACGCTCAGCGCTTGCGTCGCCGGAGGGAGCTCGGCACCCACCGTGGGCGGCCGCAACCGGTCCATCAGCGCGCTCAGAGGTTCGTCGGCGAAGTCCGAGCGCCACCACGATGCGTCCGCGAACGTGGCGGGATCCACCGCGAGCCCGTCCGGGCCGTTCGCGTAGCTGCCTCGGAAGCCTTGGAGCGGGACGGGAGCGGTTGCCGACATGTGGTCCGGCAACGCACGTCCGAACCCGGTCGGGCCACCCGCCGGCGCTCCGACGGAGACGACCCAGTCGGTACCGGCGAAGGCATGAGCCGCGTCCTCGTGGTTCTGCAACGTCGTCGCCCGATACGAGGTCGCGATGAAGAGCAGTCCGACCGACAACACGATCAGGATCGCGGACGCGAAGGCGACGCCCGGGGCCCGCCCGAGTCGACGGCCGGCGAGGTACGTGGAGACCCGGCGCGATCGGCCGATCCTGCCGTCGAGCGAGCCGAGGATCCACGACAGCCCGCGCACGACGAGGAACGAGGCGCCCAGGATCACGAGCGTCGGTCCGAACAGGAGGAGCGGATCGATCGATCCCTGGCCCGCTGCGGCGGCGATCGCGGCGCCGTTCCGCAGTTGAGCCAGCGCGAAGATCCCGACCGGGAGGACGATGAGCTCCAATGGAGCCCGTGAGAGGGTCGGACGGCTCTCCCGAGAGGTCTGCCGGCGCTCGTCCAGGATCGTCCGTCGGGTAGCCGGGATCGACGGGAGCGCCAGGACGATCGCTCCGACGATCGCCGTCACGGCGCCGAATGCGAAGGAGCTCGAGGAAAGGTGCGCGGGAAAGCCGGCCCCGCCGGGCCGCGGGCCGTTCGTCGCGCCGGCGAAACGAGCGAGCAGGGCTCCGATCGCGATCCCGACCGGCAACGCGAGCGCAGCCGCCAGGATGGCCTGGAGGCCCTGGACGACGAGCAGCGAGCGCGCGGTGAACCCTCGAGAGTGCATGACGGCGAGTTCGAACGATTGCCTCGAGACGAGCAGGACGCCGACGCCCGCCAGCACGACGAGCGTCACGACGAGGATCTGGGCGAGGACGAGGAGGATCGGAACGCGGAGGTCCGCGATCGCGCGCTGGACGCGTGCGAGCAGGACGGAGATGCCGCTCGCGACGTGCGCGAGCTGTGTGCTCCCGTTCAGCTCTTGGACGACCTGTTGCGAGAACGACACGTAGCGATCCGGCAGATCCTTCGCGTCCGCGTACGTGATTCCGTCGAGATGCAGGTAGATGTCCCAGACGAAGTGCGTCGTCAGACCGAGCCGAGCGGCGACGTCCGCCGCCGTCGATCGACCGACCACGATCGGCACCGGATCGGACGAGTCGCCCTGCGGGAACGGCGAGTCTTCACCGAACCAGAACGGATCGGTCGCGTCGGGCGGCTCGAGGGTGCCGGAGACCGTCAGTGTCATCCGCTCGTCCGACGGCCCGAGGAGGTCGACGTCGTCCCCGACCCGGAGCCCGGCGCTATCCGCCAACCCGATCGGCAGGGCGACCTCTGCCTCGTGCGGGGCCCCGCCGTCCCGGAACGTGAGATGGTCCCCGATCCCGTCGCGGAACAGCATCGGCACCGAGGCAGCTTGCGGACCGACCCGGACCGTGGCTTCCCCCTGGGCCACGATCTGGTCGACCGGCAGCCCGCTCGCGGCATCCGTGATCGTCGCCTCGGCCTGTCGCTGGTCGAGCGAGGGATCCCCGTACAGGTCGACGCGGATGTTCTTCGTGGGGACGGTCGCGGTCGCGATCGTCGCGGTGAGGATCGACTCCCGCGCGGCGTCCGTGTAGATCGGGCCGGAGGCCATCACGCCGACGCTGAAGGCAAGGGTCAGCACCACGCCGAGCGCCAAGAGGCGCTGCGCCATCAAGCGGCGGAAGAGGAAACGCAGCATCGCCATCGCGGTGGGAGGGCCAAGCCCTCGCCGGACTATACGGAGGCTTCCGGGACGCCGGGTTGGCCGGGACGGCAGCACGCCGCTGTTACGCTGGCGACCCTCCGGACGTTCCAGTTGCGCCGACCCGACGAGGAGCTGATATCCGTGGACAGGCCCGAGATCATCCTCGCGCCCGGACCCACCCCGGTCCCTCCCGAGGTGCTGCTCGCGCAGGGAAGCCCCCTCGTGTACCACCGCGGTCCTGGATTCGGCGGATTGATGCGCGACGTCACGGCGCGGCTCCGGGAGCTCTACCGGACCGACCGCGCCAAGATCCTCCTGTTGACGTCGAGCGGGACGGGCGGCCTCGAATCCGCGATCCAGAACTGCTTCTCCCCGGGCGATGAGGTCCTCGTTCCGCTGGCCGGCTTCTTCTCGCAACGATGGCAGCGACTGGCGGAGGCGTTCGGGCTCGCTGTCCACACGATCGACGAGGACTGGGGGATCCGGCTCGATCCCGCGACGGTCGCCTCAGCCCTGGCGGAGCACGCGGGAACCAAGGCGATCCTGCTGACCCATTCCGAGACGTCGACCGGCGTGATCCAACCGGTCCAAGAGCTGGCGCGGGTCGCGAACGAGGCCGGGGTCCTGGTGCTCGTCGACGTCGTGAGCAGTCTGGGCGCCGTCCCGTTCGCGTTCGACGAGTGGGGCATCGATGTGGCGGTGGGCGGCTCGCAGAAGGCGCTGTCCGCGACCCCGGGGATCGCTTTCGTCGCGGTCTCCGAACGAGCCTGGGCGGTGTCCGAGGCATCGAAGAACCCGAGGTTCTATTTCGACTGGCGTGAGTACGAGCGCTTCGCCGCGCTTCCCGACCCGGAGAACCCATGGACGCCCGCGATCAGCGTGATGCAGGGCCTGCACGCGGCGCTCGAGCTGTACTTCCAAGACGGCGTGGATGCCGCGATGCTCCGGCACGAGCGCCTGAGCCGGGCGGTCAAGGACGGTGTCCGGGCCTTGGGCCTCGATCTGTTCGGCCAGGGTCTCGAGCGGAACTGGACCGTCACGGCGATCCGGGCTCCCGAGGGGATCACGGCGGACGAGATCTGTGACCGGATCCGGTCCGACTTCGGATGCGTCTTGGCGCCAGGGCAAGGACCGTTGAAGGGGAAGGTCTTCCGGATCGGGCATTTCGGCTACGTCAGCGAGCTCGACATCATCCGCGGTCTCGCCGCGCTCGAGATGACGCTCGAGCGGCTCGGTCATCCGACCAAGCGAGGCGCCGCCGTGGCGGCCGCGGAACAGGTCTTCCAGGAGACCCTGTGACGTGCGCGTCCTGGTTACCGAACAGCTGAGCGACCAAGGACTCGATCTCCTCCGCCGGGACTTCCAGGTCGACGTCCGGACGGACCTCGCCGTCGCCGGGCTCGCCGCAGAGATCGCCCCGTACGACGCGCTCATCATCCGGAGCGCCACGCAGGTGACCGCGGAGGTGGTCGAGGCCGCGTCCTCGCTCAAGGTGATCGCCCGGGCGGGGATCGGGCTGGACAACGTCGACGTCGACGCGGCGACCCGTCGTGGCGTGATGGTCGTGAACGCCCCGCAGTCGAACGTCGTGAGCGCGGCCGAACAGACGTTGGCGCTCCTGTTGGCGCAGGCGCGGAACGTCCCGCAGGCCCACGGCGATCTGATCGCCGGCAGGTGGGAACGGTCCCGGTGGGAGGGCGTCGAGCTGGCCGGCAAGACGATCGGGCTCGTCGGTCTCGGGCGCGTCGGGTCGCTCGTGGCGGCCCGCGCGGCCGGGTTCGGGATGCGCGTGATCGCGTTCGACCCCTACGTGAGCGGCGAGCGTGCTCGCGAGATGGGGGTCGAGATCATGCCGACGCTCGAGGCGCTCCTGGTCCAGTCGGACTTCGTGTCGATCCATCTCCCGCGGACGCCGGAGACCGAGGGCCTGGTCGGCGCGAAGGAGCTCCGGATGATGAAGCCGGGAGCGCGCTTGGTGAACACCGCGCGAGGCGGGATCGTCGACGAGGAGGCGCTAGCGAAGGCGTTGGAGGACGGACATCTGGGGGGAGCGGCCCTCGACGTGTTCGCCGTCGAGCCGATAACGGACTCGCCACTGTTCGGGCTGCGGAACGTCGTCGTGTCGCCGCATCTCGGCGCCTCCACGCGGGAGGCGCAGGACAAGGCCGGGACGACGGTCGCGGAGATGGTCCGTCTGGCGCTGAAGGGCGAGTTCGTGCCGTACGCAGTGAACGTCTCGGCCGGGGCCGAGGTCTCGGAGGTGATCCGGCCGTTCGTGCCGTTGGCCGAGCGCCTCGGATCGCTGACGGCGGGGCTCGCGTCCGGCGGTGTGCGGAGCGTGGTGGCCTCCTACCTGGGGAGGATCGCCGAACACGACACCCGTGTGCTCACCCTCGCGATCCTCAAGGGGATTCTCGGCCGCTCCGTCAACGAGCCCGTGTCGTTCGTGAACGCGCCGATGCTCGCCCGTGATCGCGGAGTGACCGTCAGCGAGATGCGGTCCACCGTCAGTCAGGACTACGTGAGCCTGATCTCGATCCGCGCCGAGACCGACGAGGGCGCCGCGAGCGTCGAGGGCACGATCGTGACGAGGAACGCGGAGCGGATCACGAACGTGAACGACTTCGACATCGAGATCGCGCCTGCTCCGCGCATGGTGTTCTTCAACTACGTCGATCGCCCCGGCATCATCGGGAAGGTGGGGACGATCCTGGGGGACCACGGCATCAACATCGCGACGATGGACGTGGGTCGCAAGCCGGAGGGACAAGGGATGGAGGCGCTGATGTGCGTCACCGTCGATTCCGAGGTCGCCGCCGACGTCCTCGACGAGGTCGGCTCCGCGATCGAAGCCAAACGGATCCGCGCCGTGTCGCTCCCCGAGTGACGGTCCGTCAGCGTTCTCGACGCTCGGATGCTCGACCATGCCGGTCGGCACGTGCTACCCTGCACCGGTCATGGAACGGACGGTGATCACGGCAGGAGATACGGGCGGACTCTGAGTCCCCCGCGCCTCACGGCGCACCCTGCCGTCCCCGCTCACCACCCCCGACACCACCACTCCGAGGAGCCGCTCCATGAGATCGCACCAGTCTGCTCGCACCAGAATCCGCCGCCTGTCGATCGGCCGTCTCATCTCGATCACCGGCGGTGCGGCCGCGTACACGGCCCTGAACTTCATCGTGTGGGAACGCACGCATTCGCCCACGATGCAGGCGCTGACGTTGCTGATGACGTTCGGGGTGGCGGGGCTCCTCGGATCCTTCGCGGGCGCGCTCGGTGACCGGTTCGATCGCAAGAAGGTGATGATCTGGTCCGAGGCGGTCTCGGCCGTCTTCTTCTTCGGGATGGCCCTTGCACATGCGCCGGTCACGTTGATAGCGCTCGCGTTCGGATCGGCGATCGCGGAGCTGCCGTTCTTCTCGGCGTCGCGCGCGGCGATCCCGAACCTGGTCGAGGCCGAGGATCAGGTCTCCTGGGCGAACAGCCTCGTCACGATGAGCGTGCACGCCGGCATCGCGGTGGGTCCCGTGCTGGGCGGGCTGCTCCTGATCCCGTTCGGAGCATCGGCGGTGTTCGCACTGAACGCCCTCACGTTCTGCGTGTCGATCCTGCTCACGCTCTCCGTCCACGGGAGCTTCCAGGAGGATCGGACACCCGAGCACGGTGCGAGCGAGCACGGCGGCATGCTGGGCGGGGTCGTCTACCTGTGGCGTGAGCCCGTCTTGCGTCGCCTCTCGATCGCTTGGTTCGTGTTCGTGCTCGGGATGGGGATGAGCATGGTGGCCGATGCGCCGCTCGCCGAATTGTTCGGCGTGGGACCGGTCGGGTTCGCGCTTCTGATCACGTGCTGGGGGACGGGGTCGGTGCTCGGCGCGGGATTCGGACGGTTCATGAACCCCAAGACCGAACCCGTGTGGCTCGCGATCGCGTCGTTCGGGATCGCGGCCGCGGCGTTCGGGGTCGGGTTCGCGCCCGTGTTCCCGCTCGCCCTGTTGTGCCTCCTGATCATGGGCGCGAGCGATGGGATGACGATGGTCGCCGAGAACGGGATCATGCAGCGGCGGACGCCCGATGCCGTGCGGAGCCGCACGATGGCGGCGTTCGATGCCGTGCTGTCGCTCGGTCTCGCGATCGCGTACGTCCTGGCGGGACCGGTGCTCCGCGCCGTGGGCCCACAACCTGTCTACCGGCTCGGCGGAGTATCGGCGCTCGTCGCCGCGATCGCACTGGCGCCGCTGGTCCGTCTGCGGCGTGAGCCGCAGCCGGACCAGCGCCCGGAGCTCGAGGTCCCGGCGCCGCGGTACACGTCGGCGGAGGCCCTCGACGGCGGAACGGCGGCCGTGCTGAGCGCGTCCGACGCATCCCCGGTCTGAACGACGTTCAGACGCCTGGAGGGACCATAGCCAGCGGCGATGGCTGAACCTCGTTCAGCCCTCGCCGCGTGCATTGAACCGCTGTTCAGTCGTATCGTCCGCGCATGTCCGCCGCGAATCGGTACGACGCGATCGTGGTCGGGGGCGGGCACAACGGGCTCGTCGCGGCCGCATACCTGGCGCGGCGCGGCGCCCGGACCCTGGTGCTCGAGAAGCGCCACAAGACCGGCGGCGCGGCCGACACGATGGCGCCGTGGCCCGACGCGCCGGAGTTCAGGGTCACGACGCTCAGCTACGTGATGAGCCTGATGCCGGGCACGATCCTGCGCGACCTCCGCCTCGACCGGCACGGGTACCGGGGCATCCCGGTCGGTCCGTACTTCGTCCCGTTCCCGGACGGCAGGTGCATCATCCAGTCGGACGACGCACGGGCCGACCACGCAGAGTTCGCCAAGTTCTCCAAGCGCGACGCGGACGCGTTGGAGCGATGGGAGGCGTGGATCGGGGGTCTCGCCGACGTGTTGGGTCCGTTGCTGATGTCGACGCCGCCGAAGGTGGGCTCGACTTCGATCCGTGATCTCCGTGAGCAGCTCGGGCTCGCTTGGCGGTACCGCGGTCTGGGCATCCGCGGGGTTGCGGACATCACGCGCCTCATGACGATGTCGATCGTGGACATCCTCGACCGGTTCTTCGAGTCGGAGCAGGTGAAGACGGTCATGGCGTTGAACGGCCTGATCGGAACGTGGGCGGGGCCGCACGAGCCCGGGACCGGCTACGTGATGGCCCATCACTCGATCGGCGACGTCGGCGACGGGCATCTCGGCTCGTGGGCGACGCCGATCGGGGGCATGGGCGCCGTCGCCGCGGCGATCGAAGTGAGCGCCCGGAGCTTCGGTGCGGATATCCGCACCGAAGCTCCGGTCGCCCGCATCCTGACGACGGGGGGGAGGACCCGCGGCGTCGTCCTGGAGTCGGGGGAAGAGGTCGCGGCGCCGACCGTCGTCGCCGCGACCCACCCCCAGATCACGTTCCTCCGGCAGCTCGGCGGGACCGAGCTGCCACCCGACTTCGTGGCCGACATCCGCGCCTGGAAGTCGCGGAGCGGCACCGTCAAGATCAACCTCGCCCTGGATCGCGCGCCGGTGTTCACCGCGAACCCCGAGCATCGGGATCTGACCGGTGGGTTCGAGCTGGCGCACTCGGTCGCGTACCTGGAGACGGCGTTCGAGGAGGCGCGCGCCGGTCGCCCCGCGACGGCGCCGTTCTCCGACGGGGTGATGCCCACCTTCCACGACCCGACGTTGGCTCCCGAAGGCAAGCACGTGGTGAGCCTCTTCACGCAGTGGTGTCCGGCGGGGTTCGCCGAGGAGCCGCACGCGGGGGAGCTCGAGGCGTATGCCCATCGCGTGATCGACGGGTACGACGAGCTCGCACCGGGGTTCAAGGACTCGGTGCTCCACATGCAGGTGATCGGACCGCACGAGATGGAGCAGGAGTGGGGTCTGATCGGCGGCAACATCTTCCACGGGGAGCTGTCCGCGGAGCAGTTGTTCCACATGCGCCCTGCGCCCGGATACGCCGACTACCGGACGCCGATCGACGGCCTCTACCAATGCTCGAGCGCGACGCACGGAGGAGGCGGGGTCTGCGGCATCCCGGCCTACAACTGCGTCCGTGAGATCGCGAAGGACATGAGGGCCGCCAAGCGGCCCTTCGGGAGGGGGAGATCGTGACCGACGCCCGACCGCAGGAGAACGCCTCGTTCCCGTTCTACTTCGCGAGCTGGTACAGGAAGTCGCCGTACTTCGAGCGGACGGTGGAAGCCGGCTGCACCAGCTGGGACCTCTACAACCACATGTTGATCCCCACGCTCTACGACGATGACGTCGAGGAGTACTGGCACCTGCTCGAGCACGTCACGCTGTGGGACGTCGCGGTCGAGCGCCAGGTCGAGATCACCGGACCCGATGCCGCGAGGTTCACCCAGCTGCTGACCCCCCGGGACCTTTCGAGGTGCGAGGTCGGGCAGTGCAAGTACGTGACGATCTGCGCGCCCGACGGCGGCATCGTGAACGACCCGATCCTGCTCCGGCTCGCCCAGGACCGCTTCTGGCTGTCGCTCGCCGATTCGGATGCACTGCTGTACGCGCTGGGCGTCCAATCGTTCGCCGGCCTGGACGTCACGCTGCGAGAGCCGGACGTCTCGCCGCTGCAGGTGCAGGGACCCAAGTCGAAGCCGCTGATCCGCTCGCTGTTCGGCGATGAGATCGCCGGTCTCCGCTACTACCGCTGCGCGGACACGTCGCTCGACGGCATCCCATTGGTCGTGTCTCGGACGGGTTGGACCGGCGAGGTGGGCTACGAGTTGTACCTCCGCGACGCGTCGCGAGGGAGTGACCTGTGGGACCGGGTGATCGAGGCGGGGAAGGAGTTCAACATCCGCGCGATCGCCCCGAGCGACCAGCGCCGGATGGAGGCGGGGATCTTCAACTACGGCAACGACATGGACGTCACGAACAACCCGTTCGAGGTCACGGGCTTGGAGCGGCTCGTCGAGCTCGGCAACGACAACGAGGTGATCGCCCGCGCGTCGCTGGAGCGGATCGCGGCCGAAGGCGTCGCCCGCAAGCTGGTCGGCGTCCGGATCGAGGCCGATCCGCTCGGGATGTGGCTCGAGGACTTCTGGCCCGTCACCTCGGACGGGCGCGAGGTCGGCCGGCTCACGAGCGCCGCGTACTCGCCGCGGCTGCGGATCAACATGGGGTACGCGTGGGTCCCGATCGAGCTCGCGGATCATGGGACGAGGATCGGCATCGATGCGCCCGACGGGCCCACGGAGGCCGTGGTCGTCCCGCTGCCGTTCTGGGATCCCGCCAAGGAGGTCCCCAAGGCGTAGCCGCTCGGAGACGGCATGATGGTGCCGTGGGGTCGCTGAGCGGGCACCTGCTGCTGTCGAACGCATCGCTGTTCGATCCGAACTTCCGTCGAACGGTGGTCCTGATCGGGCATCACGACGATGAGGGAGCCGTCGGGGTCGTCCTGAACCGGCCCTTCGACGTGACGGTGGGCGACGCCGTGCCGCCGCTGGCCGCGTTGGTCCCGGCGGGCGAGCCGCTGTTCCACGGAGGACCGGTCCAGCCCGAGGCCGCCGTCGTGGTCGCCGACTTTGCCGATCCGTCGAAGGCGGGCGTGATCGCGTTCGGATCGATCGGCTTCCTCGCCGAGGAGGTCGACGTCGGCGAGGCCGGCGTGGTGCGGCGGGCGCGTGTCTACGCGGGGTATTCGGGTTGGGGACCCGGCCAACTCGAGAGCGAACTCGAAGAGGACGCCTGGCTCGTCACGGCGGCACGTCCGGAAGACGTGTTCCTCGACGACCCCGATCGCCTCTGGGATCAGGTGCTCGCGCGGCTCGGTCGTGGTTACGAGTTCATGCGAACGATGCCCTTCGATCCTTCTTCGAACTAAGCGGGATCGCCGCTCTCGCTCGGGAGCACGACGTGGAAGGACGCCCCTCCGCCGGGGCGCTCATCCACCCACGCCCGCCCCCCGTGCAGCTCGGCGAACCGCGCGACGAGGGACAGACCGAGTCCCACGCCCGGCGCGTGCGGGCTCGCACTCGGGCCACGCTCGAACGGCCGGAACAGCCTGTCTCGGATCGTCTCGGGCACGCCGGGGCCGTCATCCTCGACCACGAGCTCGACCCCCGCTCCGATCGGACGGACCCGCACCCAAACCGTTGCGTCGGCCGGCGTGTGCTTCGCCGCATTGACCAAGAGGTTCTCGACGATCCGTTCGACCATGGCCCGATCCACGACGGCGACGACGGGCCAGACGTCGACCTCGATGCGGCGACCGCCCAGGGCGTCCGTGTCGCGCACGAGCCGCGCGACGAGGCTGCCGATCTCATCGGGTGCGAACCGCGGCTCGATCGCGCCTCGGCTGAGCCGGTCCATGTCGAGAAGATCGGTGATCAGGTCGGTGAGCCGGCGCGCCTTGCTGGCGAGCGCGTGCAGCAGCTCCGCTCGGTCTGCGGACGACAGCCCCAGCTCATCGCCGTGCTCGAGCGTGATCGCGTTGCCGAGGATCGTCGACAACGGGGTTCGAAGGTCGTGCGACACCGCGGTCAGGAACGCGTCCTTGATCTCGTCCGCGCGACGGAGCTCCTCCAGGGCGCGTTCCAACTCTTGCTCCGCCAGCTTGCTCTCGGAGATGTCGAACAAGACCCCCTGGTGGAACAGGGCCGTGCCGTCCCCGGCCCGGACGAGCACGGCCTCGTCGCGCAGCCAGACCGCGTGGCCGTCGCGGTGCAGCATCCTGTACTCGAGCGACCATCCCCCGACGTCGTCGCTCATCGCGGCGACCTCGGCCAGGACGCGGTCGCGATCTTCCGGGTGCAACCGCGACTCCCAGAGTCCCGGCGTCGCCAGACGCTCCTCCGGGGTGAAGCCCAGGATCGCCTCGTACTGCGGGCTCATGTAGATCGGCGTCGCCGTCTCCCCGAGCTGCTCGATGTAGGTCACCGCGGGGATCTGCTCGGCGAGCGTCTGGAACTTGGCGGCGGCGTCGCGGAGCGCCTGCTCGGTCTGCTTGCGTTCCGTGACGTCCGTGGCGACCCCTTGCCAGAACAGCGGGTCGCCACGGTCATCACGCACCAGCACCGTCTCGTCGTGGATCCACGCGACCTCGCCGTCTCTGCGAACGATCCGGTAGTCCATCGAGAACGGCTCGCCGGTGGTGGCGGCGTGTCGCGCGATCTTGAGCGCCCGGTCGCGATCGTCGGGGTGCAGGATCTTCGTCCAGAGGTCGGGGTCGGCCATCCGTTCCTCGATCGGGTAGCCGAAGATCTCTTCGTACCGTCGGCTCATGAACTCCGGGATGTTGCCGGGGTCCGAGCCGGGACCGTGGAGGTAGACGACCGCAGGCAACTGCTCGACCAGCGCTCGGAACTTGGTGATCGTCTCGCGGAGCGCGTTCTCGGTGGCTCGCTCCGCCGTGACGTCCGAGAGCACGCCGATCCAGCTCCCGCCGTCAACGTCGTCGGCGTAGACGGACTCGTCACGGAACCACCGGTAGCCGCCGTCCGCGAGCATGGCCCGATACGTGACGACCCGTGGACCGCCGCCGCGAGGTGCCTCACGCGCCAGGACGCTGCCGTCGTCCGGATGGATCAGGCTCGGCCAGAGACCAGGGTCGTCGACGAAGTCGTGCGGCGCGTGACCGAACACGTCCTCGACCTGTGGTCCGAACCGGATCGCGGTCGACGACGCTCCTCCTGCCACGTACGGGATCACCGGGATCCGCCCGATCAGGGCGTGGGCGTCGCGCAGCAGGTCATCGATCGAACGCATCTTCGAGGAGTATCGGCATCCGATGTCCCCCGGAGCATCCCATCACCGGGCAGGGTGTTGGACGTCGGGTACGCTCCGCCGGACCGGATACAGGAGGCGCCGCGTGGTGTCGGAAACGTTCACGTTCTACGTCCAGCCTTGGTACCGGAAATCCCCCTACTACGAGGCGACCAAACGAGCTGGGTGCAAGAGCTGGGGCCTGTACAACCACATGCTGCTTCCCACGCTGTACGACGACCCGATCACCGAGTACTGGGCGCTCGTGAACGACGTGACGATGTGGGACGTCAGCGTCGAACGGTGCCTCGAGATCACCGGCCCCGATGCCTTCGCGTTCACGAACCTGCTCACCTGCCGAGACCTGACCACCTGCGCCGTCGGCCAGTGCAAGTACGTGCTCATCACCGCCCGGCGCGGCGGGATCGTGAACGACCCCGTGCTCCTCCGTCTCGGTGAGAACCACTTCTGGCTGGCGCTCGCCGACTCGGACGCCGTGCTCTACGCGAAGGGCGTGGCCTCGTTCGCCGGCATGGACATCGACATCGACGAGGCCGACGTGGCTCCGATGCAGATCCAGGGACCGCGCTCGAAGGACGTGATCCGCACGCTGTTCGGGGATGCGGTCGCGGACCTCCGCTACTACTGGTGCACCGAGGTCGAGCTCGACGGGATCCCGGTCGTCGTGTCGCGAACGGGCTGGACAGGCGAGGTCGGCTACGAGATCTACCTCCGCGACAGCACCCGCGGGGACGACCTGTGGCGCCGCGTCGAAGAGGCCGGCGCCTCGTTCGGGATCCGCGCGATCGCGCCGTCGGAAGCCCGGCGGATCGAGGCGGGCATCTTCAACTACGGCTCGGACTTCCGCGTGACGAGCGACACGCCCTTCCACGTGACCGGTCTCGAGAAATACGTGGAGCTCGACCAGCCGGCAGATTTCATCGGGAAGGAAGCGCTGTCCCGGATCGCCGAAGAGGGTGTCGACCGCAAGCTCGTCGGCGTGGAGATCGAAGGTCCGCGGATGACCGACGAGGGGGCCTTGAACGACTTCTGGCCCGTCGTCGACGGGGACGATCGACCGATCGGTCGGGTCACCGCGGGCGCATGGTCGCCGCGGCTGGAGAAGAACATCGGCTACGCGTGGGTTCCTGC
>JBKOZW010000197.1:0-7110 GCA_046726095.1 Actinomycetota bacterium | reverse complement strand
CGACGCGGAGTCGCAGCGCCGGTTCAGCGACTCGCTCACGCACCTGATCGACGAGCATGCCGCGGGCGTCCTGCTGGTGTCCCACGAGCTCTCCGCGGTCGCGGGCATCGTCGACCGCGTGATCGTGCTGAAGCGTCGCGTTCTCTTCGACGGGGCGCCGTCCGAGCTGATGCGCGAAGGCGTCTCGCTCGGCATCCACCGCGACGACCTGCCGCTCTGGCTGGAGGGGCTCGGATGACCGCCGCGACGTTCTCGTTCCCCTTCCAGGTCGACTTCATGCAACGCGCGCTCCTCGCCGGCCTCGCGGTCGGGGTCTTCGCGCCGATGATCGGGATCTTCCTGGTGCAGAAGCGTCTCTCGCTGATCGGAGACGGGATCGGCCACGTGGCGTTCGCGGGGGTCGGCGCGGGACTGCTGCTCAGCGTGTCGCCCATCTGGATGGCGCTCGCGTTCGCCGTGGCCGGCGCGCTCGGGGTCGACTGGCTGCGAGCGCGCCGACGGGTCGCCGGTGACGTGGCCCTCGCGCTCTTCTTCTACTCCGGGATCGCCCTCGGCGTCGTGTTCGCGAGTCTCGCCGGTGGGCTCAACGCGAACATCCTCACCTACCTGTTCGGCCAACCGCTCACCGTCACGCGCTCGGAGATCGTCGTGACCCTGAGGCTGGGAGCGGTCATCGCGATCACGATGTGGGTCCTACAGCGCTCGCTGTTCGCCGTCGTCACCGACGAGGAGTGGTCGCGCGCGGCGGGGCTGCCGGTGGATGGTCTGAACTCGCTCCTCGCGGTGCTGACAGCGATCGCGGTGGTGGCCGCGATGCGGATCGTCGGGATCCTGCTCGTCGCCGCGATGATGGTCCTGCCCGTGGCGTCCGCGCAGCTGCTCGCTCGATCCTTCCGCGGCACGCTGATCGCCTCGATCTGCGTCGGCGTGGGGTCGGTGGTCGCCGGGCTCACCGCGTCGTGGTTCTGGGATCTGGCGCCGAGCGGGGCCATCGTGCTGGCGGCGGCCTGTGTGTTCGCCGCCGTCTCCCTCGCCAAGCGAACCGCCCCCCGTTCGCTCCGCCAGGAGGAGCACGCGTGAGGACCGACGTGCACGCGACGGCGACGATGCGCCTGCGCGCGGCCGGGCATCGGTACACGAACCAGCGGAGGCGTCTCGTCGAGCTGTTGGCGGAGGCGGGTCACCCCGTGTCGATCCCGGACATCCTCGCGCCCGGGTCGGATCTGAAACAGAGCTCCGTGTACCGCAACCTCGCCGACCTGCTCCAGGCCGGCGTCGTGAGTCGGGTGACGACCGACGAAGAATTCGGCCGCTACGAGCTCGCCGAGGATCTGATCGGCCACCACCACCACCTCGTGTGCAGTCGCTGCGGCAAGGTGCGGGACGTAGACGTGCCACCGGATCTGGAGCGAACCCTCGATCGCGCGCTCGACCGGATCGCCAAGCGAGCCGGGTTCGCGCGCGTCTCGCATCGGCTCGATTTGGTCGGTCTGTGCGCCGATTGCGCCAGGGTGGTCGGTTGAGCCGACCGGCGGGCGCATGACGGTACACTCGCCCGGGTTCCAGCCCGGCCGTCCGACGGCCTTCACGGCTTCCCTGCCGGAGAACCGATGACATCCAGCGATCTTCAGGTCACCGTCCCGCCGAGCCCGCCCGCGGAGCCCGTGACGGCCCGCGGGCCGGCACTCGGCTCGTGGTGGGTCCTCGCGGGCGCGACGATCCTGATGCTGAGCGCGCTCGGATGGCGGTTCGTGCAGGACCCGAGCCTGGCGGCGCCCACCCGTGACCCGGCCTGGTACACGTGGCGATCGAACGTGATCATGCAGGACGATCCGGCCTCGATCGTCCGCGAGTGGGGACCGAACGGGTTGTTCTCCGGCGGGTACCGGGTCACGGTCCCCGTCGAGGGCGCCCTGCTCCAGCGTGTCGTCGGGATCGACACCTACTCGATGGCGAAGTTCTTGATGCTCGGGGTCCCGATCCTGATCGGGCTCGCGCTCGGAGCCGGTGCCGTCCGCAGCCGCGGCGACCCGACGGCGTTCCTGGTGATGCTGCTCGCGACCGGGGCGTTGTTCCTGACCACGCCGTACGTCGGGTACCTGGACGACACGACCGTGCTGTTCCTGATCTGCCTGATGCTGCCGTTCCTCGGCGCGTCGCGAACGTCGTGGGGAGCGCGAACCGCGCTGTTCCTTCTCGGTATCGCCGCGGCGTTCACGCATCCGACGACCTGCGTCCTGTTCGGCGCCACGCTCGTGGCCGTCTTCGGGTTCCACTTCCTCACCAGCCGCTTCCGGCTCGGCGAGGCGCTCAAGGCGGACGGGCCCATGCTGATGTCCGTCGGGTTCGGGATGATCGCTGGGCTCGCCAGCTGGGTGATCGGCATCTGGGGGACCACGGCGAACCTCAAGGACGCCGCGCTGCCACCTCCCTATGCCAAGGCCTTCTTCGTCAATCGCCTGCTCGAGTGGATCGGCTCGATGCAGCCGGTGATCGTCGTGCCGTTCGTCGCGCTCGCGATCGGATCGACCGTGCTGCTCGCGCGGCGCGAGCGCCGGCCCGCCGACACCTTCGACGTGACGTCGGCGTGGTGGCTGCTCCCGCTCATCGGCATCGGCTCGGTCGTGCTCGGGACGGACACCCAGGTCTCCGGGGATCCGAACTCTCCGGTCGTTCCCTACTACCGGTTCGTGAACGCGACCGCGGCCCCGATGGCGTTGGTGGGCCTGGGGGCGTTCGCCCTGATCTGGTGGGCGCGCACGCGTCCGGATCGGCGCAGCCTGGTGCGCGGGTTCCCCATCGCCGGCGGCGTGGTGATCGTCGCCTGGCTCGTGAACGCGGCGGAGCTGACGCAGCCCCAGATCGATGGGTGGGTCTTCGTGGTCGCCGCGGTCGCGGTCGCCGCTGGGCTCGCCGGCGCCGCGCTCGCGGGCAGCGATCGCCTTCGCCGGGTGGTGTGCGTCACGGCCGCCACCGTGCTGGTGATCGCGCCGCTCGGCTCCCTGCTGGCCGACGGCATCCAGAACCGGTGGGTGAGCGCGACCAACCAGTACCCAGACCATGAGGTCCGGGCATCGCTGGCGGCGGTGAACGTCGTGGCGCAGGCGGCGGGGGCGCGACCTCTCGTCCTGATCGTGAACGACGGGGACAACGACAACGCCGAGACGTTCACGAACCCGGCATACGGTTGGGCGAAGACGTACACGAACGTGTTCCGCGACGGCCTCCCCGGAACGTCGGACAAGTACCAGGTCACGTACCTCGGCTCGCTGGAGAACTTCCTCGCGGATCGGGTCACGACGAGCACGCAGGGAAGCGTCGGCTACGATCGGGCGGCGGCCGCTCACTTCGAGGAGCTGCAGACGCGCGAGGCCGAGTACCCGGAGGATCCCGCCGTGTTCCTGGTCGGTCGGTACTACGGCGGCCTGTGCAACGGGGTGACCGATTGCAGCGATGCGTCCCAGGCGCAGCGCCTGCAGGACGCCCTCGACCACGGCGTCAAGATCGGTCCCGACGTGGTGGTGATCCAGGGCCCTGGGCTGTGGGCGCCTCCCACGGACGCTGTCGAGCGTGCGAACGCGGCCGCGAGCGAGACGATCCAGGCGTTGGAGGAGCATCCCGGACCCCTGGCCGACCTCCCGCACACCCTGATCGTGATCGCGATCCTTGCGCTCCTGCTGATCGTCCCCGGCTGGCTCGCCGCGTCGTGGTTCGGCCTGGAGACGCGCATCGACCGGTTCGGCTTGATCCCAGGGATGTCCGTCGTGCTGATCATGCTCGCCGGGATCGGGACGATCGCCGTCTGGCGCGGCCCCCTGACGACGACCAAGGGGTGGGTGGTCGTCGGGGTGGCGATGGGGCTGGGAGCGGCCTTCCGCTTCGCCGACCGATGGCTGCGGAGACCGCTCGAGGCGTTCGGCGGCTTCTTCGACGGGCTGTTCGCGGTCTTCTCGAACCGCGGCTTCGCCGTCCTCATGGGAGTGCAGTACCTCGCGCAGATGGGCCAGGGCGTCGTGCAGGGCGCGATCGCCAAGTCGATCGTGTTCGGCGGCGAGAAGGGCTTCGACGTCACGAACGTGCCCTCCGCCGATTACCTGCTGAAGGTCGTGCTCGCGCTCTACATCCCGTACACGCTCGTTTCGCCGTTCATCGGGGTGTTCATCGATCGGTTCGCCCGCCGGCGCGTCGTGTGGTGGGCGAACCTGCTGACCGCGGCGATCGTCGCGGCGGTCGCGCTCGTCGTGTTGCTTCCGTTGGGGAGCGGCACCACCGAGGGGAAGATCGCGGGCACAGCAGCGCTGGTCTTCGCGCTGATCGCGGCACAGGCGGTGGCTCGGGTCGCCCTCGCCGTCAAGTCCGCTGCGATCCCCGACGTCCTCTCGGGCCGCGACCTCCTCCAGGGGAACGGGCTGTCCCAGGCGGGCGGCGCGGTCTTCCAGGTCGTCGGGATCGCGATCGGAACGGTGACGGCGGGACTCGTCGGGGCCTGGGTCGGTGTCCTCGTCGGGGCGGCTGTCGTCGTCGCCGGCGCGATCGTGTCGAGACAGATGGAGCACGTCGAGGCGCGCACGCACGACACCACGTTCGGCCGCGAGGTGTCGCGGGTGATCGCCAACATCGGCGCCGGCATCCGGGAGGTGGCCGCGCGACCCGCCGCGGCGCTCGGCTTGTCCTCGTTCCAGATGCTGCGCTACCAGTTCTGGGGCTTCGGGTTGTTCATCTTCGCCCTCTACGGCAAGAGCTTGGTCGAGGGAGGGGACGCGGACACGCTGTCGCTCGTCCTGTCGGGCGTCGGTGGTCTGATCGGCGGCGGTCTCGGACTCGTTCTCGCCCAACGCCTGAAGGATCGGGTGCCGCCGATCCGCCTGCTCCTGGCCGCGATGGTGCTCCTCGGAGCATCGACGATCGTCTTCGGTGCGATCGTGAGCGTCGCCGGCTTCGCCGGGATGCTCTTCGCCGGCTTCTTCGCGTTCTTCCTCGGCAAGATCTCCTCGGACACGATCACGCAGCAGGCGATGCCCGACGGCTTCCGTGGCCGTGCCTTCGCGCTCTACGACATCGCGTACAACCTCGGGTTCATCGTGCCGGCCGCGATCCTGTCGGTGATCTGGATCGAGGGCGACGCCGCGCGGACGCGCGCGATCCTCATCATCTCCGGAGCGATCTTCCTCGGACTGACGGCGCTGATCGCCGGCTGGGCCCGTCGGATCCGTTCGGCGTTCGCCCCGCAGGACGACCTGGTCGGCGAGGAAGCGGCCGAGCTCGCGACGACGATCGAGCCGTAAGTCGGTGGCCGAGGTCCTCGCGCCCGACGGGACGCGGCTCCACGTCGAGGTCGACGGTTCCGGCGACCCGGTCACGGTCCTCGCGCACGGACTCACGAACTCCTGCATGGAGCTGTCGGCCTTCACGCCGATGGCGCCCGGAGCCAAGGTTCGGTTCTGCTTCCGCGGTCACGGGCACTCCGGAACGCCGGACCCCGGGCATTACCGATTCGAGGACTTCGCGGGCGACGTGGATGCGGTCGCGACCGAGTACGGCGCGAGCCGGGCGGTGGGGACCTCGCTCGGACAGGGTGCGATCACGCGGTTGCTGGCCACGCGGCCCGATCGCTTCGAGCGCCTGGTCTTCATCCTGCCGGCCGCGCTCGACGTGCCCCTGTCCGACGGGGCCGTCGAAGGGTTCGATCGGACGGCGGCGCTCCTCGAGTCGCTCCCGATCGACCAGGCGGTCGATGCGATCCTGGACGACCAGGGCAGATCGGACGAGTACGCCGGGCGTCCCTGGCTCCGCGACGTGGACATGCTGCTGTGGCAGGACCTGCAGCCGGTCGGGGTGGCCCGGGCCCTGCGGGAGGTGACGCGGGACGTCGCGATCGCCGATCGCGAGCTGCTCCGGCGGGTGGCGACGCCGACGTTGGTGATCGCGCGCGAAGGCGACGCGATCCACCCCGCCGAGCTCGGCCGAGTGCTCGTCGACTTGCTCCCCAACGCCGAGCTGATCATGCTCGGATCGGAGGAGGAGCTCTACGCGGCGATCCCGACGCTCGTCGAGCGCGTGGCGGCGTTCCTGAGATGAGCCGTCCGGGCGGGGGCTCGGTCGCCGGGGCGTCGGACCGCTCGACCCCGGACCTCGCCGGGGCGGGCCTCGGGGTCCTGATGGGCCTGCTGTTCTCGTTCGTCGTGATCCTCGGCAAGGGCCTCCTGCACGGCCAGCCGCCCTTCGCGCTGTTGTTCTTCCGGTTCGGGGTCGCGGCGTCGGTGCTCGCGGTGATCGCGGTGCTCACCCGGCGACCGCTCGTCCCCGAGCGGGGGGAACGGGTGGGTCTCGGCCTCGCCGCCACGCTCGGATACGGCACGGAGTCCGCGCTCTACTTCGCAGGGCTGAACCACGGCAGCGCCGCCGCGGTGACCCTGCTCTTCTACACGTATCCGGTCTGGGTGATGCTGACCGCGATGACGCTCGACCGGCGGGTGCCGGCGAGGCTGCTGGTTGCCGCGCTCGGGTTCGCGATCGTCGGCAGCGCCATCGTCGTCGTCGGAGGGTCGGGTGTCGACATCGAGCCCGCCGGCATCGTGCTTGCGCTCCTGTGCGCCTTCGCGTACACCGCGTATCTGATCGGGGCGGAACGCGTCGTGCGGCGGACGAATCCGCTCACGACGGCGACGTGGCTCGCGGCGGGCGCCTCCCTCGCGAACCTCACCTACGCGTTCGTCCTGCAGGGCTGGAGCACCCCGACGGGAACGCATGCCACCCTGCGCGTGATCGGGATGGGCGTGTGCACGGCGGGCGCGTTCGTGTGCATGATCGCGAGCCTTCAGCGCATCGGCGCGGTGCGCAACGCGATCCTCAGCGTGATCGAGCCGTTGATGGTCGCGGTCCTCGCCGCGCTGTTCCTGGCCGAACCGATCAGCGCGTCGGTCGCGGTCGGCGGCACATCGATCCTGGCCGGAGGCGTGATCGCCACGCTCGCACGAGGGGAGCGCGTGGTCGAGCCGGATCTGTGAGCCCCGCGGTAGCATCCGCGGACCGTGACCGAGGAGCTGTACTCGCGAGACGCGTACCTCTCCACCTGCGAGGCGACGGTCACCGGGATCGCGGACGGCGGCG
>JBKOZW010000196.1:0-7318 GCA_046726095.1 Actinomycetota bacterium | reverse complement strand
ATCAAGGATCGCGCCGACCGCGCCGATCTGAGCGACCACGTCCTCGAGGGTGTTCGGGTCCAGCGAGACGACCTTCGCGTCGGGGAGCCCGAGCTTGTCGAGCGCCACCTTGACCTGACCCGACGGGACGGCGCACACGCGGCAGAGGTCCTGCGTGAGGATCACGTCGGGCCGTTCGCGCCGGAGCAGTTCGGTGTCCAGGATGTAGAGCTGTCCCTCCTGGCCGACCTTGGTTCGGACCGCCTCGTCGACCTCGCGCGGCGTCTGGATCCGCCCCTGGGGGAGCGCGCTGCGCGAGATCACCGGCTTCGTGACGGCGTCCGGCGGGTAGTCGCACTCGTCCGTGACGCCGATCAGGTCGTCGCCGAGCCCGAGTGCGTAGACGATCTCGGTCGCCGACGGCAACAGGGACGCGATCTTCATCGCGGCAAGTCTCGCAGGGCTCGATCCGACTGCAACTGATCGACCAGGTCGGTGAAAGCGCGGCCGGCCGCGGCGCCGTCCAGCACGCGGTGATCGAACGTGAGCGACAGGGTCGCGACCGGCCGCGCCACCACCTCGCCATCGATCACCAGCGCGCGAGCGGCGATCACGCCCACGGCGAGCGTGACGCTCGTCCCCGGCGACAGGATCGGCGTGCCGGCTTCGCTCTCGTACGAACCGGTGTTGGACACGGCGATCGTCGCGGTCGGCACGATGTCGGCGATCTCGAGCGTCCCCGTCCGGGCCGCCCGGGCGAGCCGGGCGATCTCGACGCTGAGATCCTCGATGCCCCGTCGCCCGGCGTCCCGCAGGACCGGGATCATCAGCCCGCGCTCGGTGTCGACCGCGATCGCGACGTTGATCGTTCCCCGGAGCTCGATCACCCCCTTCGTCCAGGCGGCGTTGAGGAGGGGGTGGCCATCGATCGTCCGGCAGAGCGCCGCGACGACGACCGGGAGCGGCGAGACACCCAGCTCGGTCCGCACTGCCTGGAGCTCGGTCGCGTCCAACGTTCGGAACGTCGTGACCTGCGGGATCTGCGCCTGGCGCGTCAAGGTCTCGGCGATCGCCTCGCGGATCGGATCCGCCGGCAGCCGCTCCGCCCGGAGGTCGTCGTGCGCCGTGAAGGCGACCGTGTCCTCCGGCGCGGCGGCGATCCGCTCCGCGACGCGGCGCACGTCGGCCTCGACCACGCGGTCGCCGGGGCCGGTTCCACGTACGGTCTCGATGTCGACGCCCAGCTCTTTCGCGAGCTTGCGAACAGGTGGCGTCGCGGTCACGCCCGGCCCGGCGGGCCGGCGCTCGACGAACGGCGAGCGCGGACGAACGTCGAGGACCGCCTCCGGGGCGGCCTGAGCAGCCACGTCATCCGGACCGGCCGGCGTGACCGGCCCCTCGACCTCGAACGTGACGAGCGACGAACCGACCGGCACGTCGCCGTCCTCGACCGCGTGCAAGGCAACGACGCGCCCCGCGAACGGCGACGGCACCTCGACCACCGCCTTCGCGGTCTCGACCTCGACGAGCGGCTGGTTCAGCTCGACCGCATCGCCCTCGGCGACGAGCCAGCGGACGATCTTGCCCTCCTCGAGTCCCTCGCCCAGGTCCGGCATCGCGAACGTGTGCTTCGCCATCTAGTAGCTCACCGCCGCCTCTGCCGCGTGGCAGATCCGTTCGACGCTCGGGAGGTAGTGCTGCTCGAGCGCGGCAGGCGGATATGGCACGTCCCAGCCGGTCACGCGTCCGACCGGCGCCCGGAGGTGGTCGAACGCAAGCTCCATCACGCGCGCGGCCACCTCCGCACCGAGGCCGAGGGATCGGGGCGCCTCGTGCACCACCACCATGCGGCCGGTCTCGCGCGCACACCGCTCGAGCATCGCGTCGTCGATCGGCGCGAGGCTCCGCAGGTCGACCACGCGGGCCGATACGCCCGCCTCCGAGAGGACCGCCGCGGCATCGAGCGCGCGCGCGACCATCGCGCCGTACGCGACCAGGGTGACGTCGCCGCCGTCGCGCAGGACGCGCGCCTCGCCGATCCCCGGTCCGTCGGCGGAGAGCTCACCCGACTCCTTCGCCCAGTAACGGGCCTTCGGCTCGAGCACGACGACCGGGTCGGGATCAGCGATCGCGAGACGAAGGAGCCGGTAGGCATCCAACGCCGAGGAGGGCGCGAGGACCTTCAGCCCTGCCGTGTGCGCGTAGTAGGTCTCGGGTGACTCGCCGTGGTGCTCTTTCCCCTTGATGCCGCCGAAGGACGCGATCCGGATCGTGATGGGAAGGTCGACGCGACCGCGCACGCGCACCCGCATCTTGGCGACGTGGTCCACGACCTGCTCGAGCGCCGGGTAGCTGAAGGCGTCGAACTGCAGCTCGACCACCGGGCGCCATCCGGCGAAACAGAGACCGACCGCCGCGCCGACGATCGCCGCCTCGCTGATCGGTGTGTCGAACACCCTCCGGTCTCCGAACGCGGCCTGGAGCCCGTCGGTCACCCGGAAGACACCGCCGGATCGCCCGATGTCCTCGCCCAGGATCAGGGCGCGGGGGTCGTCCTCGAGCGCGTCGTGGAGCGCTCGGTTCAGCGCTCCCGACATCGTCCACTCGCTCATCCGATCGCCTCGTCGCGTTGCCGCTCGAACGAGGTCGCCGGAGCCGCGTACAGCCAGTCGAACATCCACTCCACGGGTGGCGTCGGCGTGGCGACCACACCCGCCCGCACCTCCATCGCGAACGCCTCCGCCTCGTGATCGCACGCGGCGACGAACGCCTCGTCGGCGACGCCGGCCGCGCGCAGCCACGTCCGGTATCGCGCGATCGGATCGGCCAGGCGAGCCGCATCGACCTCGGCGTCGTCTCGGTACCGTGCCGCGTCGTCCGCCGTGGAGTGCGCTCCGATCCGGTACGTCATCGCCTCGATCAGGGTCGGGCCCTCCCCGCGCCGAGCCCGTGCGGCGGCGTCGCGCGTCGTCGCGTACACGGCCAGCACGTCGTTCCCGTCGACGCGCACGCCGGGGAAGCCGTACCCCTCCGCCCGCCGCCAGATCTCACCCGCGGTCTGTTCGGAGGCGGGGAGGCTGATCGCCCACCCGTTGTTCTGGCACAGCAGCACGAGCGGCAAGCCCCAGACGCCGGCGAGGTTCGCCGCTTCGTGGAAATCGCCCTCGCTCGTGGCTCCGTCGCCGAAGTACGCGAGGGTCACGGCGTCCGTCCCGTCGAGCTTCTGCCCGAGCGCGTAACCCGCGGCGTGGGGGAGCTGCGTCGCGATCGGGATGCAGATCGGACCGAACCGGGTGGCGCGGGGGTCGTAGGGTCCACCGTGCCAGGTGCCGCGGTGGTACTGGAGGTACTGGACGGCGTCCACTCCACGGACGAGCGCCGCGGCGAGCTCTCGGAAGGTCGGCCAGACGAAGTCCTCCCGGCCGAGCGCCCACGCGCTCCCGACCTGGGCGGCCTCCTGCCCCTCGAACCCCGGGTAGACGGTCAGCTCACCCTGACGCTGGAGCGCGATGGACTCGCGATCGAGGCGCCGAGCGACGATCATCCATCGCAACAACGCTCGGAGATCGTCGGGGGAGAGACCCACGTCGACGTCGCCGACGGGCTCTCCGTCGGGCGACAGGATGCGAACGGGTTCGGTGCCGGACCCGGCCTCCGGGACGTGGGACACGCGTGAAGCTCCTTGCCGAAGATGCCGAGAGGATAGGGGAACGTCACCTCGCTAGACTCGGAGCGCGATGGTCCCCTCGGCCTACCTGCGTGTGTTCCAGTCAGTCGAACGCTTCGAGCGGGACGAGCAGCTGCACTGGGAGCGCTACCTGGTGCAACGCACGGCGCAGACCGGCCGACCCCGTTACGCGGACCGCGTGACCGGGCCGGCCCTCGGCCTCCTCGCGCCCTCCGGCCGCGAGGAGGCCGAGGTCCGCGTGATCGAGGGCCGGACGTTCATCAGCCCCCAACGGCTCCGGCTCCGCGTCCTCGAGGCGATCGTCGAGTTCGGAGGATCCGAGCCGATCGAGCTGTGGGACCGGATCGTCCCCAAGAAGGAGGCCCGGCGGGCGCGGCGGCAGCTCGCCCGGCATCGCCGCCGGGATCCCCACGCTCGGAGCTTCGTGCACCAGAGCCCATGGCATGTCCCGATCCGCTGGTTCGCGTTGTTCCGCGACGACGAACGCCGGCTGGCGGACGACGAGTACGGCCGGCTCCGCCTGCGCTACCGGACGACGACCCGCCGAGCGATGCGTCGCGCCGAGGACGCGATCCCGGTGCTCCGCCGCTCCGACCTGGGACCGATCGGTGAGCTCGTGCTCGACCTCCATCAATGGATGGCCGGCTTCGACGGGCGCTCGCTGATCGAGCTCGACTACGGCGAGCTGTGCGACTTCATGACCTGGGACGAGCTGGACGACGACCACAGCGCCGCGGACCTGCGCGAGGCGCTCGACGCCCTGGAGAAGCAGGAGTTCGGCCGCTCGGCGGACGTGTACCAGGGGGTGCTCAGCCGGTGGGCCGAGGTCCGGAGCCGGGAGATCATGAACTAGCGGTGGCCAGGGGCAGGATCGAACTGCCGACACCGCGGTTTTCAGCCGCGTGCTCTACCAACTGAGCTACCTGGCCCGGGCCGGTCGACAACCTGGACGAGATCGCTCCCGGGGCCGCCGCCGGCGCGTTCGAGTTTAGCGAGTGGTGCAGGGCCCGGGCGTGGGAACGCCATCCCCGACCGCCGGATGTGCGCTTCCGCGGTCTGAGGTGCCGGATGCTGGGCCTGAACGGCCTATCCTGCGCGAGATGGAACGTCTGCGCCGCCGCGAGTTCGAAGAGCGGGAGGGGCTCCGTCCCGCGCGCTTCGAAGCGGCCCTGGGACTCATCGTGTTGACCATCTTCGCGAGCGCGTTCGCGAGCGATGCCGGGTGGATCCGCGTCGTCGCGCTCCTCTGCGAAGGCGGCGCGCTCCTGTTCATCCTGTGGACGTCGGACGTCAGTCCCCGGTGGCGCCTGTGGGCTCGGATCGTCGTGATCGTCTCGGTCGGTGTCGCGATCCTCGCGACCGTCTTCGGGAGCGGGAAGACGCCGGCCATCTCGACCGGTCTCGTCGGTGCGTTCATGGCGATCGGTGCCCCGATCGCGATCGTCCGTCGACTCGCGCACGAGAAGGTTGTGAACCTCCAGGTCTTGGCCGGTGCGCTGTGCCTCTACCTCCTGATCGGGCTCTTCTTCACGTTCGTGTACAGCATCATCAACGAAGTGGACACCCAACCGCTCTTCGTCCAACAGACGGACGAGGCCTCGTCGGCGAACATCACCTACTTCAGCTACGTCACGCTCACGACCACCGGGTACGGAGACCTCACCCTGCGGGGGAACGGTCCTCGCATGCTCGCCATCACCGAAGCGTTGCTCGGCCAGCTCTACCTGGTAAGCGCCGTGGCGTTGGTGGTGTCCCGGTTCGGGCTGGAACGTGGCACGAGGCGCGGCGATCCCGACTCGGCCGGCCGAACGTAGCGAGCGGGATCGTCGGGAACGGGATGCTCGCCGCCCGATCAGATCCCGAGGAGCTGCTTCTTCTTCGCGGCGAACTCCTCTTCGGTGAGGATGCCCTGCTCTTTCAGTCTGGCGAGCTGCTCCAGCTGCGCGGCGGTGTCGTCCATCGCGCCGACCGCACCGGCGGCGCCTTGCTCGGCAGCGGCAGCCTGCTGCTGCATGTACTGCGCGTCTTGGTCGGAGTACCTTCTCGCTTGACGACGTGCGACCCGACCGGACACCGCCGTCGCCGTGCCCGCGACGACCGCGGTGCGAGCCGCCATCCCCACGAGACCTGGCCCTCTTCGGAAACCCATCGTTCCGGTCCCCCTTCCCCTAGTTCGACTCGGCCCACTCGACCGCGGCCTGAACCACCTCGTACGGAAGCCGCTCGAGGTCGAGGAGCTCGCCCCCCGCGTTGAGGATCGCGTCCCTGAGCTTCGTCGCCCAGACGTCTTCCCAGACGAGCAGAGCGGCCGACGAGTTCGGCTCGAGCTCCTCTGCGGCCGCTTCGAGGTCTTCCTGGTTCAAGAGTCCACCGTTCGACCCGCCGAGCTTCGCGAACGCGGCACCGACCTCGGAATCGAGATCCCCGGCCTCGAACGCCGCCATGTTGCCGTCGCCGTCTTTGATCACGAACGCCAGGTCGATCACGCGGATGGTTCCCGCATCGACCAGTTCCTGCAATGCGGGCACGATCTCGCCCTTGAACTGATTGCCCGGGAACGCCACGATCAGGTACTCGACTGGCCCGATCCCCATACGATCCTCCTTCCGAAACGAAGGCGTGCAGTCTCCCACGGATGCGCGATGCCGTGCCAAGTATCTCGCCGACCCCCGGACAACCGCATCCCCCGAACCGGATGAAGCATCACCTCGTCATCTGGATCGGCGCCTGAACAGCTGCGCGCGCCGAGACTGCTGTCGTGCTCGCGGGCGGCTGCGTTTCCACGGGGGCGTGTTAGCGTGCTCGACGGGGATACGGGTAGGGGGGGCGGGCATGCAGAGTCGTTCCAGCGCACTACAGGCTGAGAGCACGTCATCCCCTCGCATCCAAGCGGTGCCTCGTGCTGGACTCATCGATCGGTTGCTCGCCAACCCTGATGCCCCGGTCGTCACGATCAACGCTCCCGCAGGCTACGGCAAGACCTTCCTCGTGCGTCAGTGGCTGGAAGAAGACGATCGCGGGTTCATCTGCGTCGCGGCCAACGACCCCTTCTTCAGCATCAGCGAGGCGTTCCTCCTCGCGGCGGAGCTCACCGTCGGATCCGAGCCGGTCGTGCTCGTGATCGATGATGCCCACCACGTGAGGGACGCGGACGTTGATGCCTTGCTCGACCGAGCGGACCAGTTCCGGTCGTCGTGTCAGCTCGTGCTCGTGGGACGACGCTCGGTAACGGGAGTCGCTCGGCTCCGTTCGGAGGGAAAGGTGCTCGAGATCGGGATGCCCGATCTGGCGATGAACCTCGACGAGGCGGGCGCATTGGTTCGGTCGGTCGCCCCGCTCATGACCCAAGCCGAGGTCCACGAACTCTGGGTCAGCACCGAGGGCTGGGCCGCGGGGCTGTACCTCACGGCGTTGGCCCGACGGGAGCCGGGGGGATCGACGGCTCCGCCCAGAGGCGACGAGCGTTACATCGCCGAGTACCTCCGCGCGGAGGTGCTCTCGCATCTCTCGCGGGCCCAGATCCGTTTCCTCGTCCGCTCTTCGGCTCTCACGTTCCTCTCGGGTCCGTTGTGCGACGCAGCTCTGCGACGGACCGGATCGGGAGGCGTTCTCCGCGAGATCGAGCGGTCCGGGGCGATGCTCATCCCGCTC
>JBKOZW010000195.1:0-18415 GCA_046726095.1 Actinomycetota bacterium | reverse complement strand
GCGCGAGGAACAGCCCGGCTCCGGGGCCGCCGCTCGCCGGCGGCGGACCCTGCGCCGCCGCAACCACCGCGACCGAGGCGCTCGATGCCGGAGCCCCCGTCGGGTCGCGGCGTTCCCGTGGCTTCCTCGAGGGTTCCGCGGTGCCGGGCGCCGTGGGCCGCGTCGAGGTCCGCGATGCGCTCGCGGTGGCCGAGGGCTTCGGTCGTGCCGACGGGGACGCGGCCGGCGCCGCCGATGGCGAGGCGGCGACGCAGACGTCGGCGACCACGAGCGACGGGGGTCGCGCGTGCGTCGAGCCAGCATCTCCCGAGCCCCAGACCCACCCGTCGAGGTCGCCGTCGGCGACCGTCGTCGAAGCGGCGCCGGTGGAGGACCACGTCCAGCCTCCGTGCCCGTCGCCGCGCCAGTAGCCCCAGAAGTCCGGATAGTCCGCGAAGCAGTCGTCGCCTTGCGGGCCGACACCGGCCAGCCTGCAGACGGCTTGGCCACCCGAGCCGAACCCGTACGAGAGGTTCTGCTGCGCACCCGCGAGCTCGATCAGGTGGATCCCGCTCACGCTCGGCGCGTCCAGGGCGACGCAGAGGCGCAGGTCGCGCGAGCCCGCCTCGATCACGAGCGCGGCATGGGGGGCGGTCGCGGCCGCGCACGCGGCCGCCGCGCCCGTGACCGCGGGCAGGGTCACGGGCGTGAGCGCGGCGCTCAGCACGACGAGCGCGGCCGCGACCGGACGCCGGAGCATGCTCAGTCCGGCAGGCAGCCCGTAACCCAGGGGGGCACGAGCGCGACGGGCGTCACGGGGAACGGCTCCCGGAGGAACCCGAGCACCGCCCCGATCGACGCCCCCATGTCCTTCCCCGTGCGGCGGCCGTCGTCGGTGAACGAGTACGCCACCGCGCCGCACGGGTACTGCAGGCGCCGGAGCGCGCGGACGCCGCCCATCGGCGGCGTCGACCCGTCGGCCGCGTACGCCTGGATCACCAGCGAGGTGGAGTTCGCGTCGGTCCGGTGGAACCCCCACGTGTAGCCCCACCCGTGGAAGCGTCCGTCACGGATCGCGTCGAAGAATGCGAACGGATCGGCGACCGGCGTCGCGAGCCCGTGCAGCGCCATGACGGCGATCGCGGTCGTGTTCGTGTCCGACGACGTGAAGTCGCTCGGGTCGCTCCGGTCGCGGCAGTGCCGGTTCTCCGCAGCGCGGTGAGGGCGATCGAACTGCCACCCGCCGTCCGGGCACTGAGCGTCGACGAGCCATGTCCCCTCTGCGGCCGTCGGCGTCACGCCCACAGACCGGAGCGCCAGGATCGCGAGCCCCTGATCGAAGACGCTCGCGCCCTGGAAGCGACCGCTCGGCTTCTCGCTGCCGCTGATCGCCGTCACCAGGTTCACGCCCCCGAAGTCGGTCACGTCGATCCCCGGAGCGCCCGCCCCGTCGGCGGCCTCGGCCGCCATCAGGACCTTCGCCGTGAGGCCGACGCCCATAACGTTGCCGCGGCGGACCTGCCTCCGCAGGTACGCGATCGCGGGGGAGATCCGGTCGTAGCCGGTCGCCGCCATGTCGAGCACGGCGTCGGCCGTCGACCCGATCGACGAGAAGCCGGGGAACGACCCGTTCTCCAGCTGATGTGCTCCGACGTACGCCATCGCGTCGGCGGCACGTGTCGCGTCGTCGGTCGCCGCCGCCGCCGTCCCCGCCGATGCGAGCACGATCGACACGACGACGAGCGACGTGGTGATGCGCCTCAGGGTGCTCCCCATGGGGCGACTCCTTCCCGGGCGTCCGCGCGCCCATCGGGAACGGCCCTCGGAGCTGGGTCGTCGCCGGGCGGGGCGCCCGGTGGCCGGTCCCCCTTGCCTCGAGGGTTCGTTCAGCCGGCGCGTCGCCGAGGGCGGCCTGGCTCGCCCGTAGGCTCACAGTTGCGGGACAGCGCCGGTTTCCGACCGGACTTCGCCTCCGCGACGCGTGTGCGACGAACGATAGCAGCGTCGTAGCTCGTTCGGGTTGGGCCGAACGGCGGTCGCGGGACCGGATGCAGCGGCGTACCCTTCGCCTCGAGGGGGTGCCGAGGGGATGGATCGAGTGGACCAAGCACGGACCCTGGACGTCTCGATCGCGAGCGGGATCGTGAAGATCCTGGTCGACGGGGGCGCCGGTGGCTCATCGACGATCGAGGCCCCGGCGGCGGACTTCGAAGCCGCCGAGCGCGGGATCGTCATCGGCCGCCGCTTCATCCCGTGGCACCGGATCCATCGCTACGAGTGGGATCTCCCGCCGAAGGACTTCGCCGACGATCGCCGGATGTCCGCGCACGTTCGGCTCGTGGTCGACGACGGCGCGGGGGGCCGCGAGGAGCATCTCGTCGGCGCCGACGGCTTCGAGACGGGCGCGTCCGCGGTGACGATGCTCGTCGAGGACGTCGTCGACGCCGAGAAGGGGACCGTCTCGGTCCGGCGAGTCGGCTACCCATGGCATCGCGTCCACGAGTACGAGCGCATCCCGGTCGACGCGGCGTCCGGCCCCGCCCTCTAGACGCGGCGGCTCACGACGGGGGGATCGTCCCGGGCCCCTCGTTGCGCAGGAACCGCTCGATCTCGGCGGCGAGGTCGTCGCCCGATGGGATCTCCGCCTCGCTCGCGCTTTCGAGCTGAAGGAGGATCGCGCGCACGTCGTCGTCCTCCGCGACCGCCGCGTCCAGCCGCTCCCGTTGTGACCTCGCGTCTTCGTCGAGGGATCCGAGCGGGAGCTCGGTGCGCAGGTGGCGGCCCAGGTGCTGGAGCAGCGCGAGGGTCGCCGCCGCGTAGGGCCCCCCGATGTAGTGCGGCACCTGCGCGTAGAACCCCACTGCCGGGATCCCGCCTTCCGTGACCGTCACCTCCATCGCGGAGAGTCCTGCGCTCGGCACGCGGAGGAGCCCGGGCGGTCCCTTCGTCTCGGCCTCGTGCAGGCTGGTGCCCGCGGACGCCGTGGCCATCACGGGCACGGGTCGGGTGTGCGGCACGGCGGCGGGGATCGCGCCGAGGCTGACCCACTCGGTCACGCCGAGGCGGACGCAGAGCTCGAGGATGTCGTCGCCGAGCTCCTTCCAGCGGAAGTCCGGCTCGGCGCCGTGCAGGACGAGGAGGTCGCGCCCATCGGCCTCGCGATGGTGCAGCTCCAACGCCGGCCAGACGAGGCGCGTGAGGGTGCCGTCGACGACGTCGAGCGTCGGCCGGCGGGATCGGTAGTCGAACAGGACGTTGGCGTCGAAGGTCGCGACCGGCTCGGCGTCGCGGGCGAGCATGTCGGCCGCGGAGCTCGCCGCGCCCGCCGCGTCGATCCATCCGTCGAACGCGGCGACGACGACCGGCCTGGCGAGCGACGCGGGAACGTCTCCGAGGCGATAGAGGGGCACTCGGTCAGCATAGTGCCGGCGCTCCGGACCTCGGACGGGTGCGCCGCTACGCTTGCGCCGCCATGAGCGCCGGGACCGAAGCGATCGCGATCCGCGACCTATCCAAGCGCTACGGCTCGGGGCTCGCGGTCGACCGCCTGACCTTCTCCGTGCCGAAGGGAAGCGTCACCGGGTTCCTCGGTCCGAACGGCGCGGGCAAGACGACGACGATGCGGATCCTCCTCGGCCTCGCCGCCGCCTCCGCCGGCGACGCGCATGTGTGGGCGGTCCCTATGGCTCGCTGGATGCACCCCTCCGTCGCGTCGGCGCGGCCCTCGAGATCACCGGGTTCCATCCCGGGCGGACCGCGCGCGACCACCTCCGGATCGTGTGCGTGCAAGGAGGCCTCGAGGAGGCGCGGGCAGATGCGGTGCTCGCGCTCACCGGGATGCGCGACTACGCGGGCGCGAAGGTCAAGGGGTTCTCCTTCGGGATGCGCCAACGCCTCGCGCTCGCCTCGGCCCTGCTCGGGGACCCCCAGATCCTGGTGCTGGACGAGCCGGCGAACGGGCTGGACCCCGCCGGCGTAGCGTGGCTGCGCGCGTTCCTCCGGAGGTTCGCCGAGCGTGACGGCGCCGTCCTGATCTCCAGCCACATCCTGTCGGAGATCGCCGAGGTCGCGGACCGTGTCGTCGTGATCGATCGTGGAGCCCTGGTGACGCAGGGATCCGTCCGCGATCTGACAAGCGCTGCGGGCGAAGCCGTGGTCGTCCGGAGCCCCGACATCGACCGGCTCCGGCCGTCCCTCGAACGCGCCGGCGCCTCGATCGCGGCGGAGCCGGATGGGTCGTTCGCGGTGCGGAACCTCGCGATCGAGGAGGTGGGGAGGATCGCGGCCGGCGAGGCCGCGATCCTCCATGAGCTCCGGCGGCGCACGTCGACGCTCGAGGACGCGTTCCTGGCGCTGACCGGGGGCGGGGCGACGCCTCCGGCGCGTCCCGACGCGCCGGGGGCGTCGCCATGACGCGGTTGATCCGCGCCGAGCTGCTCAAGGTCCGGACGACACGCCTGTGGGTCGGCCTCGCGATCGGCGGGCTCGGGCTGGTGGCGCTCGGCGCCGTGGCCATCTTCCTGGTCGCCGACACGGCCGAGGGCCTGCAGCAGGGGATCGGCCCGATCACGTCGGTCGACGACGTCCAGACGCTCGTGTGGAGCGGCGCGGTGATGTCCTTCTTCGTCGTCGTGCTCGCCGCGACGATGGCGACGGGCGAGTTCCGGTACGGCACGGTGGGGAGCACGTACCTGGCGTCGCCGTCGCGGACGGACGTGATCGCCTCGAAGGTGTTCGCCGCGATCCCGCTCGGCGCGGCGTACGGACTGGCGGGCGGAGTCCTGCCGCTGCTGATCGCCGTGCTGTGGTTCGCCGCGAAGGGAGATCCGCTCCCCTTCGGCGCCGGCGTGCCGATCGCGGTCGTCGAGGTGGTGCTCCAGTGCGCCTACGGTGCGGCGCTCGCGGTGTGTGTCGGGGCGGCGATCCGCAGCCAGCTCGTCGCGATCCTGGGTCTGCTCGGCTGGACGTTCGTCGTCGAGCCGCTCGCCACGGCGCTCGTGCCCGCGATCAAGCGGTGGGCGCCGTTCTCTGGGGTGCAGGGCGCGTTCGGCGCGCCCGATCCCCGGGTGTTCGGACACCTCGCCGCCGCCGCGCTCATGGTGCTCTACGTCGCGAGCGCAACATCCCTGGCCCTGTGGCTCGAGCGTCGCCGCGACGTCTGACGATCAGCGGGTCGCGTCTTCGCACTCGGCGCGCGTGGGGCGCGCGACGTCGGCAAAGGCCCGGCCCAGATCGAGCGTCTGCGTGTCGGGGATCCCGTAGGTCGTGTACTTGAGCGAGAAGAAACGGATCTGCGTGCCGCTGCCCTCGGAGGTGTCCGTGAACAGGCTGCAGATCAGCTTCGGGTTGGCCGCGTACACGATCAGGATCCCGACACCCTCGCCCGATCCGAGGGTCGTCGACGAGAAGGTCGCGGAGGCGGTCGGGTCCGTGCTCTTCCCGTCGCCGAGGTGGATCTCGACGGGGATGTAGGGGGTCTGCTCCTCGTCGGCGGGTTCACCGAGGCCGGTGATCGTGATCGGGAGGCTGCCGTCGTTGCGGACCGTGGTCGCCAGGTAGATCTGCCCGTTCGGCTCGAGCTGCACGACGGGCGCCGCCGCGTCCCCGTGATCCGCGAGCGCGCCGTTGAAGCCGATCGCCGCGTCCTCGTTCACGCTGAGCGGGTCCTGGGTCCTCGTGTAGACGAACAGACCGGCGCTCGCGAGGAGGAGGAGAACGAGGAGCGTGCCCAGGAGCTTGGCCAGGGCACTTCCGCGATCGCTCTCGGGCCGGATCATGCCGGGAGCATAGGCCGCCGGTGGACGCTTCTGCGGCAACGTCAGTCGGGGCGGTCCGCGGCCGCGGTGTCCCGCTCCCGCTCGGCGAGCACGCTCTTGAGCGTCGACATCGCGTTCATCGCCGGGGGGAACCCCGCGATCGTCGCCGTCAGCATGATGGCCTCGCGGAGCTGGTCGGCCGTGAGCCCAACGTCGAGCGCCGCGCGCAGGTGCTGCGGGAGCTGCGACGAGCGGCCGAGCGAGGTCAGCGCGACGACAGCGCCGAGCTCGCGGTCGCGATCGCTGAGTGCGGGCTTGGTGTACATCTCGCCGTAGACGAACTCGACGATGTGCCGGCCCAGCTCGCCGAGCCCTTCGACCGTGCGCAGCGCCTTCTCGTCGTGGATCTCGAGGAAGCGCTCGCGGCCGCGCCGGTAGACCTCGTCGTCCATGGCGCGCACCTTAGCCGAGGCGGACGCAGCCAAGCGTACCGACCTTCGGCCGAGGGCGCGAGCGAACGGAGGGGCGCATACTGAGGGACGACCGGGAGGGCCGGATGAAGACGGACATCAGCTTCATCGACGGGAAGACAGCCAGCTTCGACGAATCGACAGAGGTGAAGATGACGCCGCTCGGCGTCGAGATCGTGCAGCGGGACCGGGACGAGCAGGTGCGCGTGCTCTTCCCCTGGGGACGGATCGAATCCGTCACGCAGCGGGGCGCCAACGTCTCAGCGGTCTACACCTACTGACCGACGCCGCGCGCCGGACGTCCGGCGTGCGTGAGGTTGTACGGTCCCAGCATGACCGCCCGGGTCGACGTGGATCACGTCCGCGCGCTGATGGCGCGCGCGACCGGGGACGAGAAGCACGAGGAAAGCAGCACCTCGACGCTCGACGCGCTCTGGGTGCTCTACGACCGCGTCCTCCGCGTCGACCCCGCGTCGCCTGGCGACGGATCGCGCGATCGGTTCATCCTCAGCAAGGGTCACGGCCCGTCCGCGTACTACGCGGTGCTCGCGGCGAAGGGGTTCTTCCGCGAGGAGCTCCTGAACGGGTTCCTCGAGCACGGGAGCCCGCTGGGGTCGCATCCCGACCGCAACCAGGTCCCGGGGGTCGAGGCGTCGACGGGATCGCTGGGCCACGGCCTCCCCCTCGCGGTCGGCGTCGCGCTCGCGCTCCGGGCGAAAGGTCTCGTGGAGCAGCGCGTGATCGTGCTCTGCGGCGACGCGGAGCTCAACGAGGGGTCCAACTGGGAGGCGATCATGCTCGCGGCGCACCTCCGGCTCGGCAACCTGACCCTCCTCGTGATCGACAACCACAGCTCTTCGATCGAGATGGATCCCTGGGTAGCGAAGCTCGTGGCGTTCGGTTGGGGCGCCGTGGTCGTCGATGGTCACGATCCCGCGCAGCTCGGCGACGCGCTCTCTGCGCGTTCGGTGGACGAACCGAACGCCGTCATCGCCGACATCCCGGAGGGCGAGTGGTGACGAACATGCGCGCGCAGATCGCGCGGACGGCGACCGAACTGGTCGAGACGGATCCGCGTGTCGTGGTGGTCCTGGCGGAGATCAGCGTCGATCGGTTCGCCCGCGCGATCCACGCCGCTCCCGACCGCGTGGTCAACGTCGGCATCATGGAGCAGACCCTCGTGGGTGTCGGGGCGGGGTTCGCGATGGAGGGGTTCCACACGATCGTGCACACGATGGCGCCGTTCCTGGTCGAGCGTCCGTTCGAACAGGTCAAGGTGGACTTCGGGTATCAGGGGCTGGGCGGCACGCTCGCCAGCGTCGGCGCCCCCTACGACTACGGGACCGAAGGTGGAACCCACCACGCGCCGGGCGACGTCGGCGTCGTGCTGACGGTCCCGGGCGTCGAGGTGCTGGTCCCCGGATGCGCGTTGGAGGTCGACGCGCTCCTGCGAGCCACGTACGCGAACGGGAGGCTCACCTACCTCCGCGGGAGCCTCGCGCAGAACGACGATGCGTTCGATGTCGCGCCCGGTCGCCTGCACGTCGTACGCCGCGACTCCGGCGCGACCGTGGTCGCGATCGGTCCGGTCCTGACGCGAACGCTCGCCGCGTGCGAAGGGCTCGACGTCACCGTGCTCTACACGGCGAGCGTCGCACCCTTCGACGCCGACGGCCTCGCCGCGAACGTCGGCGACGATCCGCGCGTGATCGCGGTGGAGCCCTTCTACGACGGCACGCTCGTGCCTGTCCTCGCCGAGGCCCTGCGTCACCTCCCCTCGCGCTTCGCCTCGGTCGGGGTGCCACGTCGGTTCATCACCTCGTACGGGACGCTCGAGGAGCACGACCGCGAGCTCGGCATGGACGCGCAAGGTATCCGTCGCCGGATCGTGGCCGCGTTGGGTGAGGCGGCATGACGCGTGATCGGCCTCAGCCGCGGCGGGCTTCGACCTGGCGCTTGAGCCGCGCGAGTCGGTCGTCCCACCCGGCGCCGACGTCGACGATCCACCCCATCGCGTCGGCGAGCGGCGCCGGGGTGATCTCGTACCGCCGCCCTCGCACCTCGCCACGGCCGACGACGAGGCCGGCGTCCTGCAGGAGCGCGAGGTGCTTCGAGATCGCCTGTCGGGACACCGGCATGTCGGCCGAGAGCTCCGAGAGCGTCGCCGGTCCGGAGGTTGAGAGCGTCAGGAGCAGGCGTCGTCGCGTCGGGTCCGCGAGCGCCTGGAACACGGTGTCGTGGTCCGCGGCCATCACCCGGCGGCGGCCAGCGTGACGGCCGGTTCCTCCGTGATCCGGATGCGAGTCCCACGAGCGACGCGCCGGAGCTCGATCGTCACGCGCGACGCCTCGCCGATCGTGCTGCCGAATCCCGCCCCCCGATGCTCGCGCCACCGCCACGACAGCGCGCGGAACGGTGTGACGTCCTCGACGCTCCCGCGCCGTTCGATGCCTCCGGCGAAGCGGAACCTCACGACGCCCCCGCGCTCGGGTTCGAGCCACGCGTCGGCGCCGAACCACGCCGAGAGGGCGGCGGGGTCGACCATGAAACCCCAAACGTCCTCGGGGGCCGCTTCGATCGTCTCCTCGTGGACCTCGGCTCCCACCTCGGCTCCTCGCCCGCTCGGCTTCGCAACCTCACGGTTGCCGTTGGCCCGCCGGTGCGGTACGGTCGGCAACCGAGCGGTTGCCATCGTACCCCAGGGAGGACGAACATGCGCGCGAGCGGGATCCCCACGGTCATCGGGCAGGGCGCCGCCGGCGAGCGCGCGTTCGACATCTACTCGCGCCTGCTCGCGGAGCGGGTCGTGTTCCTGGGTGGAGAGCTCACCGCTGAGCTCGCGAACGTCGTGATCGCGCAGATGCTCTTCCTCGAGGCGGAGAACCCCGAGCGCGACCTGTCGCTCTACGTGAACTCGCCCGGCGGGGACGTTACGGCGCTGTTCGCGATCTACGACACGATGCAGGCCGTCCGACCCGACGTCGCCACCTGGTGCATCGGCCAGGCCGCGAGCGGCGCCGCGGTGCTGCTCGCGTCGGGATCCGCCGGCAAGCGCCATGCGCTACCGACCGCGCGCGTCCTCCTGCACCAGCCGTGGGGGAGCACCGGCCAAGGGCAGTCGATCGACATCAAGATCCGGGCCGAGGAGATGGTCCGCCAGCGCCGGCTGATGGAAGACATCCTAGTCCGCCATACCGGCCAGACCGCGGAGCGGATCCACGAGGACCTGGACCGCGACTTCATCCTGGGTGCCGAGGCCGCGAAGGCCTACGGCGTCGTCGATCACGTCGGCTGACCGGCTGGACCGGTGTCGGCGTTCGCGCCTACGATCGGGTCGTGGCGCGTGGAGATCGGGTCGAGGTCGCGGTGGACATCGGGAACGGCGTCCAGACCTACGAGATCGTCGCCACGCGCGCGGGCCGGCGCGTGGAGGTCTCGACCGGTCGCGGCGTGACCGAGGTCTCGGAGGTCACCCGGACCGGCACGGTGGTGCGGACCGCGCGATTCATGACAGCCCGGGTCGTGGCGTTGGTCGAGCATCCCGTGGACGGCAAGCCGACGGACGCGCGTTCTCGCCGCGGCCGTCGCGGACCGATGGCGGGGCAGGGCTCGCTGACCTGATCAGCGGGCCCGGTGCGCTTCGGCCTGGTCCGCCCGCCGGAGCCGCTCGGCGGCCTCGGCCTCGTCCCCACGCTTCTCCGACACACGGGCGAGCGCCCGCCACGTCCAGCTGGCGAGCTGCTTCTCACCGAGCTCTTCCGACAACCGGATCGCGTGACCCAGATCCTCTTCCGCTTCGTCGAGCATCCCGATCTCGCGCTTGGTGATCCCGCGTTCCGCCAGGGCATCGGCGAGCTCCCACCGAGCCCCGAGGTCGCCGAAGATGCCGACCGCCGTGTCGAGCTGGCGGACCGCGTCGTCGTACCGGCCGAGGTCCGCGTCCACACGGGCGCGCTGCGTCGTGGTGACGGCCACGCTGAACTGGTCGCCGATCCGATCGGCGAGCTCCTGCGCCTCCTGGATCAGTTTGAGCGCCTCGTCCTCGTCGCTCATCTGCGAGTGGTTGATCGACAGGGACGTGAGCGCGCGAACCTCCGCCCACCGATCCTCCGCGTCGTGTGCGATCTGCAACGCCCGGCGCCAGATGGGCTCGGCGTCCTGGTACTGCCCGCGCGTCCACGGCACCCAGCCGGAGAACAGCAGCGACCGCCCGATCACCCACGGTTCCCCCAGCCGCTCGGCTGCGGCCACCGACCGCGCGAGGAGCGCCTCGCTGGCCTCCAGGTCGGCATCCACGTTGATCGCGAGGTCGCCGCGGAACCGGAGCGCCATGGCGAGCGTCCAGTCGTCCTGCAGGTCGGTGCCGAGCGCGATCGCGCGCTCGAGCGCCTCGATCGACGCCGGGTACTCGGCGAGCCAGTAGCGTGCCTCGCCGATCCCGGCGAGCGCCCGCGCCTCGCGTACGCCCCACCGCTCTTCCGATCCGGCGATGGCGAGCGCGCGACGGTAGAAGTCGAGGGCGGACCGGCTCTCCATCCGGCGACGCGTACGGTCCCCGGCCGCGAGCAGCGCGTCCGCGGCCCGATCCGCCGGCCCACGATCCTGCGGGTCCAGGTCGAGCGCCGCGAGCGCGGCGGCCTCGAGATGTTCGGCCGCCCACGTGATGGCTCCCTCGTCGTGGAGCCGCTCCGCGATCGCCGTGTGCAAGCGTTGCCGTTCCCGCTTGGGGAGGCTCGCGTACGCGACGTCGCGCAGGACCTCATGCCGGAACCGCCAGAGCGGCGACGAGCCGGCGCTCTCTTCGCGGACGATGATCTCCGCGTCGATCAGCTCGTGGAGCTCGTCTTCTCCCGCGTTGGCGACGATCGCCACCTCGTCCAGATCGAAGTCGTAGCGATACACCGACAGCCGACGCGCCAGGTCGCGCTGGTCGGCCGGCAGGCTGTCCAGGCGCGACGCGATCATGGCCTGCACGGTCGGCGGGATCAGCGTTTCCCCATCGGGCGTCGCTCCGTCGCGGAGCAGCATCCCCGTCGATTCGACGATGAAGAAGGGGTTGCCGCCGGCGCGAACGACGATCGTGGCGGAGTGCTCGTCCTCGAGCTCGCCGCCGGCCGCCTGCCGCGCCAGTTCCGCCGCCTCGTCGTTGGACAGCGGTTCCAGGCGCACGCAGACCTGATTGGTCGCGCCCGTCCCCCAGCCAGGTCGATCCTCGAGCAGGTCGTTCCGGGCCGCGACCACGACGAGGACGCGACCGGGGCTCCGCCGGCCGCGCGCGGCGATCCGCTCGATCAGGTCGAGCATCTGCGGCCGGAGGCTGTGCGCGTCCTCGAACAGCAGGGTGACCGGCCGCACGCTGGCGAGCCCTTCGATCAGCGCGAGGAACCCGGAACGGACGTCGTGGACGAACGCCGACTCGTCGCGTCGCGGTGCGGACAGACCCAGCAGCGCTTGGAGGCGGTCGATCGTGTGGGCGTCCGATCCAGGGACGCACACACGGTCGACGAGCTCGCGCAGGCGCTGCGCGGCGACCTCCGTGGCGTCGTCGTCGCCGATGCCCGCGACCTCGCGCACGATGGCCGCCGCGGGCGCGAACGTGGCGCTCTCGGCGCCGAGGTGGCTGCGACCGACGAGCACCGTCCCCTCGGGATCGAGACCCGCGAGGAACTCCGCGGCGAGACGCGACTTGCCGATCCCCGGCTCCCCGACGATCGTGAACAGCAGCGGCCGCGATGTGGCGATCACGCGGGAGAAGGAGCGCCGGAGCATCGCGAGTTCGTCGGCCCTGCCGACGAACGGTATGGTCCGGCGCGCCGACCGGGTGGACAGGCCGTCGACGCAGAAGGCGAGGAGCGGCGCGTCGAAGCCCTTCGCTTCAACGCGCCGCTCATCCCCGTACTGGACGGACGTGTCCGTCAGCGTCCGGGTGGTCCGCCCCGCCAGAACCTCGCCCGGCTCGGCGGCCGTCTGGAGCCGGGCGGCCGAGTTGACGACGGACCCCGTCACCAGCAGCTGCCCGTCCGGCCCGGTGCCCGTGGCGGCCTCACCCGACTCGATCCCGACCCGGATCTGCAGCGGATCGGGCAGACCGAGCTCCTCGCACAGCCGGGCGACGCGTGCCCGGATGGCGAGGCCGGCGCGCACCGCACGGAGCGCGTCGTCTTCGTGCACCTGCGGCAGTCCGAACACGGCCATGACCGCGTCGCCGATGAATTTCTCCGGCCGGCCGCGGAGCGCCTGCAGCTCGTCGACCGTCACGTCGTAGAACCGTCCGAGGACCTCGCGGGCCCGTTCGGGATCGAGCCGTTGGGACAGCCCCGTGGAGTCCACCAGGTCGGCGAACACGACCGTCACCATCTTGCGCTCGTCGGTCGCCGTCGGACGCGTGACGACGGCCCCACAGCTGGGGCAGAAGCGCGCGCCTTCGGGCAGGACGGAGCCGCACACGGTGCAGTTCATGCGTACAAGGATAGGGGTCGGGTCCGACGCTATCTGCGTCATCACGAGGTCCTCGGGACGAACGACGGTTACCGTTGGGTGAACGAGGGAGGAGCTCGAGATATGCCCATCACGCGCCTGAACCACGCGGTCCTGTACGTCGCCGACCTGGAGCGGAGCGTCCGCTTCTATACCGAGGTCCTGGGCTTCCGGACGATCCCGATGACGCCGGAAGGGTTCCGCGGGGCCGCCTTCCTCCAGGCGCCGGGGTCGATCAACGACCACGATCTGGGCCTGTTCGAGATCGGGTTCCAGGCCGCTCCGTCCGCCGCCGGCCGGGCGACTGTCGGCCTGTACCACCTGGCCTGGGAGGTCGACACCCTCGCGGAGCTCGAACGGCTCGCCGGCGTGCTGTCGGACGCCGACGCGCTCACGGGGGGGAGCGACCACGGCACGACCAAGAGCCTCTACGGGGCCGACCCGGACGGGCTCGAGTTCGAGGTCGCGTGGATCATCCCCGCGGATCTCCTGGACGACGAGGCCTTCGAAGCTCGCACGCGGATCGGACGGCTTGATCTCGCCCGGGAGAAGGCCCGTTACGGCTCCGATACGCCTGGAGGGATCCGCGCGCCCGTCGAGCTGTGATCGAACCACGTTCGTCCTGGTCTTCCCGGCCAGGCCGGACCCGGCTCAGGTTCCGGCTGATACGCGCCGCAACCAGTCGTAGGCTTTCCCCGCCGGCTCATGAAGATCTTCGTCGCGGGAGCCTCGGGGGTCGTCGGCGGCCGATTAGTGCCCCTCCTGATCGGGCGCGGTCACCAGGTCGTCGGGACGACCAGGTCCAGGGAGCGAGTGGAGCACCTGCACGCCCTCGGGGCCGAGGCCGTGGTGGTCGATGCGTTCGACGCCGCGGGCGTGAAGGCCGCGGTCGCCGAGGCGGCTCCAGACGTCGTCGTCCACCAGCTGACGGCGCTCCCGCGCGAGGCCGACTTCAAACGGTTCGCGCAGAGCTTCGTGGTGACGAACCGGCTGCGCACCGTGGGCCTCGATCATCTGCTCGCGGCCGCGCGCGACGTGGGCGTGCGGCGATTCGTCGCTCAGAGCTATGCCGCCTGGCCCTATGAACGCACCGGCGGCCCGGTCAAGACCGAGGAGGACCCCCTCGACCCACAGCCCCCGGCCGCGATGCGGGACGCGCTCGGTGCAATCCGCTATCTCGAGTCGTCGGTCGTCGGCGCCCAGGACGTCGAAGGGATCGCGCTCCGCTACGGCGCCTTCTACGGACCCGGGACCGCGCTGGGAGCCGGCGGCTCGGTGCTCGACGCGGTCCGCCGGCGCCGGTTCCCGATCATCGGGGACGGTGGCGGGGTCTGGTCGTTCCTGCACGTCGACGACTTGGGGGAAGCCACCGCCGACGCGGTCGAGCGGGGCCCGTCGGGCATCTACAACGTCGTCGACGACGAGCCGGCGCCGGTCGCCGATTGGCTGCCGGAGCTGGCCCGATCGATCGGCGCCCGGCCCCCCCTTCGTCTGCCCGTGTGGATCGCGCGGCTGGCCGTCGGCGACGTCGGGATCTCGCTGATGACGGAGATCCGGGGCGCCTCCAACGCCAAGGCGAAGCGCGAGCTCGGGTGGCAGCCGCGCTTCGCCAGCTGGCGGACGGGGTTCCGGATGGGGTTAGGGACCTGAGACTCCGACGAGCACGAAGCGCTCGTTCCCGCCCGCGACGTCCTTCTCCCGCACGATCCCGAGACCGGGCGCGTACGCCTTCATCGAGATCACGTTCGGCTCGAGGCGGGTCCATTCGAAGCTCTTGACGACATGGTCCACGGTCCCGTACGGGACGTCGACGCTGTAACCGCGACGCACGATCCAGGCCTGGTCCTCCGCGTGGCCCCGGTAGAACTCCTGCCGGTACGCTTCCGTCGGGATCGGATCGGCCGGCATGATCGTTCCGGCGATCGCGCCGTCGACGCCCGCTTCCCAGGAACCCTCCCGGCTCCGCACGTTGCCCTTCCGGTCGTACGTGGCGGTTCGCTCCCCGAAGTACCAGACGTTGCCGGCGTTGTCGTTCGCGTACCAGTCGTGCGTCTTCTCGGCGATCGAGCCGTCGGCGCGGCGGAGGACGTCGAGCACGACCGTCGTCTCGACCCCGAGGATCGTCCTGGTCGAGTCCGTCACGGCGACGCGATCGTGGAAGCGCTCCTCGTCCTCGGAGCCGCGGTAGTGCGACACCGTTCCGGGCACGAGCGGGAAGTACGGGTTGGCGACGGGTGAGGTGAAATCGGCGGGGTCGATGCCGCCCACCGGACCCGCCTCCGCCGGGGCGTGCCCGACGAGGGCGGTGATCGATCCGATCGTGAACACCGCCCCGGCCACGAGTGGGACGATCCATCGAGGCCTCATGTGGTCCTCCCTTCCGCGTGGGATGTCACCGAGTCTTGTGCGGCGGGCCTGACCCCACGCTGAACGCGCCGCTCGCACGGTTCAGCGTTCCTTCAGGGCGGAGGAGGATGATGGAGCCGTTCCTCCCGGAGGTCTCGCCGTGCGCGTGTTGGTGGTCGAAGACGAAGAGCACCTCGCCGAAGGTCTGCGCGTCGGCCTCGAGGCCGAGGGCTTCGCGACGGACGTCGCGACGAACGGCACCGATGGGCTGTGGATGGCTCGTGAGCACGCCTACGATGCGATCGTCCTGGACATCCTCCTGCCGGGGTTGAACGGCTACCGGGTCTGCGCGACGCTCCGGGACGAGGGCGACTGGACGCCCATCCTGATGCTGACCGCCAAGGACGGCGAGTTCGACGAGGCCGAAGCGCTGGACACGGGCGCCGACGACTTCGTGACGAAGCCGTTCTCGTACGTCGCGCTCGTCGCGCGGCTCCGCGCGCTGATGCGGCGGGGCGCCACCGAACGCCCGGCCGTGCTCGCGGCCGGGGACCTCCGGTTCGACCCAGGGGAACGGCGGGCATGGCGCGGTGACCAGGAGGTGTCGCTCACCGCTCGCGAGATGGCGCTGCTCGAGTTCCTGCTCCGGCGACGGGGCGAGGTCGTGTCCAAGATCGACATCCTCGATCACGTCTGGGACGGTCGGTTCGACGGCGATCCCAACATCGTCGAGGTGTACGTTCGCCACCTGCGGAACAAGCTGGATCGTCCGTTCGGCCGCGAGTCGATCGCGACGATCCGCGGCGCCGGGTACCGGCTGGATGCGAACGGTGGCTGACCGGGGCGGGATCCGTCTCCGGGTCACGGCCACGGCGGTGCTCGCCGTCGGCATGGCGTTGATCGTTGCCGCATTCGCGATGGTCTGGTTCGTCGATCGTTCGCTCGCGGCGCAGGCCGCCGACGACGCCGCGCTCCGCGCCGAACAGATCGCCGACGCCGGTGTGACGGACGGCTCGACGATCCCGGTGGCCGACCCTGAGGAGCAGTTCGTCCAGGTCGTCGATCGCGCTGCGGTGATCGCGTCGAGCGCCAACGTCGCCGGGCTGCCGCCGCTCGCGAGCCCCGACCCGGAGGCGGCGGTCCGCCTCGACGTGCCGGGCATCGCGGGTCCGTTCATCGCGATGTCGGCGGTCACCTCGCGCGTCGACGGCGCGTGGACGGTCGTGGTCGGGGTGAACATCGACGATGTCGTCGAAGCCCGGAACATCGTCGCGATCTCGCTGGCGATCGGCGTGCCGCTCGTGCTCGTGGTGGTCGGCTTCGTGACGTGGTGGATCGTCGGACGAACGCTCCGGCCGGTGGAGGAGATCCGCGAGGAGGTCGAGCGGATCTCCTCGCGCGAGCTCGATCGTCGCGTGCCGACGCGGGCGCGCGACGACGAGATCGGGCGGCTCGCCGCGACGATGAACCGGATGCTCGAGCGTCTCGAGCGGGCGCACGAGCGCCGCCGCCGCTTCGTCTCCGACGCGGCGCACGAGCTCCGGTCGCCCGTCGCCGCGATCCGTCAGCAAGCGGAGGTGGCGGCCGAACACCCGAGCACGACGAGCGTCGAGGAGCTGGCGCGCGTGGTGCTCGAGGAAGACGACCGGCTCCAGCGGCTCGTCGAGGACCTGCTCCTCCTCGCGCGGATGGATGAACGCGCGCCGGACGTGGAGGAGGTCGATCTGGACGACGTCGTGCTCGCGGAGGCGGATCGCCTCCGATCCACGACTTCGATCGTCCTGGATACCCGCGGCGTCGCGGCCGGCCGGGTCCGAGGGGAGCGTGCGTCCCTGGAGCGCGTGGTCCGCAACCTGATGGAGAACGCCGCGAGCCACGCGCAAGCGCGCGCGGCGGTCGGCGTCGCCGAGCTCGACGGGCACGTCGTCCTCGCGGTCGAGGACGACGGCCCAGGGATCGACCCGGAAGACCGCGAGCGGGCGCTGGAACGGTTCGTTCGCCTCGACGGTGCCCGCGACAGGAAGACCGGCGGCACCGGGCTCGGGCTGTCGATCGTGCGCGACGTCACGCGAGCCCACGGGGGGTCCGTCGAGCTCGAGGAGAGCTCGCTCGGCGGCCTCCTCGTCCGGATCGAGCTGCCCTCGGAGGTCAGAGGCTCCGAGAGGTGATGACCACGGGAGGGCGGGGCCTCCGCTCGCAAGTCTCCCGATCGAAACGCCGCCTGCGTTATACCTCGAGCGCGTGCGGAGCCCGTCGGGTGGGCAGGAAGAGAGCCGCCCCCAGCCCGATGATCCCGATGAGCGCGAGAACGATCATCGAGGCGGCGTAGGACCGCTTCGTGAGGCCGGAGACGAGGATGGTACCGGCGACCGCAGTGCCGAGTGACGAGCCCAGGTTGGAGATGCAGCGCGACAAGCCGGAGATCTCGCCTTGTTGTTCTTCGGGGAATGCGGTTTGCACGACGTTGACCGAAGGAGTCAGCATCACGCCGACGCCAAGGCCGATCAGCCAGAGTCCGGGCGCGAACGCCCAGGCGCTCGGCGAGCCGTTCACGAGGCCCAGGAGGACGACGACCCCGACGATCGTGGTGATGAAGCCGGCCATGATGAGCGTTCGCTGCGCGTATCTCTTGGCGAGCCGTTCGGCTGCGAGCGACGACACCAAGATGCCTCCCGTGGCGGCGGTGAAGATCACGCCGGTCTGTATGGCGTTGTAGTCCCGGACGACCTGCAGATACGCGGAGACGACGAAGGCGGTGCCGATGAGCATCAACCATTGCACGTTTTGAGTGACCAGCCCGAGGTTCGACGTGCGGTTGCGGAACAGTCCGGTCGACAGCAAGGGCTCTTCGTGTCGGCGTTCGCGGGCGCGGATGTGGAGGAAGAACATGGCGAGGAAGATGGCGCCGACCGCCAACAGGACCGCCATGAGTGCGAGGTCGTTGTCGGCAGAGAGAACCCCCATCACGACCACGATGAGGCCGGCGGCTGACAGGACCGCGCCGAGCGTGTCGAAGGGCCGGGTCGGGTCGGGCGCGACGGGGTCGACGATGTCGCGGCTCAGCCAGAGGATCACCGCGATGACCATCGCTTGGAAGACGAAAGCGGCCCGCCAACTGAGGGCGGTGGTGATGAGCCCGCCGATCAACGGTCCGGCGGCGGCGCCGACGCCGCCCATCCCGGTGATGATGCCGAAGGCCCGGGCACGCGACGTGATGTCGCTGAAGAGCAGGGTGGTGAGGATGTAGACGGGCGGGATCAGCAATGCGGTGCCGACCCCTTCGAAGATCGAGTTGCCGAGTATGAGGACGCCGAGGCCGGGAGAGGCTGCGCTCATCAGCGCTCCGATCCCGTAGATGACGAGGCCGATGGTGAAGCAGCGCTTGCG
>JBKOZW010000194.1:0-10630 GCA_046726095.1 Actinomycetota bacterium | reverse complement strand
CACACCTACCTGCGGGCCGGCGTCCTGAACTACCTGTCGACCCCCGGCGACGTGGACGGCTTGCTCGCCGCGCTCCGACGCCTGTCAGAAGGCGTCCTCGAAGACCTCGACCAGCGCTGATCCGTCCGCGTGCAAACGGACACTCGAGACGTCGAAGCGAACCGCGACGGGTCCGAAGGCATGCTGCTGGAGGAACGCCTCTGCGAGCATGCGCAACTTCCGCCGCTTCCGGGCATCCACGGCGTCGAACCCCGGTCCGAACCGCCCGCCCCTGCGCGTTTTGACCTCGCAGATCACGAGGAGATCCCCGCGCCGGAGCACCAGGTCGAGCTCGCCGATCCCGCATCGCCAGTTGCGCGCGACGACCCGGAAGCCGCGGCAGACGTACCGGGTCTCCGTGGCGGATTCGCCGGAACGTCCCGTGAGCGGTCGGCTGTCCACGTCCGGACGGTACGCCCGGTCACCGACACGCCCGTCGGTCAGCCGTCGACCGGGTCCGGGATCGTGGCGTCGTCGCGCCGCAGCTCTTCCACGTTCACGTCGCGGCGCGTCATCACGCGGACGGTCGACACGAATCGAGCAGGCCGGAACATGTCCCATACCCAGGCGTCGTTGAGCTCGACCCTGACCCAGCCGTCGTCCAGGCGCTCGACCTCCACCTTGTTCGCGAGGTAGAAGCGTCGCTCGGTCTCGATCACGAAGGAGAACATCGGGAGTACGTCCCGGTACTCCCGATAGAGCTCGAGCTCGCGCTCCTCTTCGAATCGCTCGATGTCGTCTTCCATGAGCAACCCATGCTCTCACGGCCACCCCAGAGCCGCTCCATCGAGCCCGGGGAGCTCCGGCTGGCCGACCCCCGCGAAGCTGAGCCGGTGGATCGGCGTGGGCCCGAGGCGTCGCAAGGCCGCTCGGTGGAAGGGTGTCCCGTACCCCTTGTTGTGGGCGAAGTCGAACTCCGGATAGCGACGGTGCAGCCCGCGCATGATCCGATCGCGCGTGACCTTCGCGACGATGGACGCGGCCGCGATGCTCGCGGCCACCATGTCGCCCTTCTTCACGCCGAGCGCCGGGCAGGGCATCCTGCTCACCGGGAACCCATCGGTGAGCACGTAATCCGGTGTCGGTTCCAGTGCGCGCACGCACCGGCGCAGGAGGGCGAGGTTGCTCCGGTGGAGACCCCGCAGGTCGAGCACGTTCGGCTCGATCTTGCGGATCACGTAGGGGCATGCGGCCACGATCCGCGCGCACTGCTCCTCCCGCTGCTTCGCGGTCAGGAGCTTGGAGTCCCGGAGCCCGGCGCGATCGAAGCCGTCCGGCAGGACGACGGCCGCGGCGACCAGCGGGCCCGCGAGCGCGCCCCGTCCGACCTCGTCGGCGCCGGCGATCCGCCGGAACCCGTGCGCGCGCAGGGTCGACTCGTACCGATCGAGGTCTTCCGCTACAGCCATCTCCATCGATCCGGTGGCCAGACCGTCACGAACGCCTCCCCGATCACGACGTCGATCGGCACGTATCCCAAGCCCTCCGGCGGATCGAACCGGGAATCGCCCGAGTGGCCGCGGTTGTCGCCGAGCACGTACAGCATGCCAGGGGGCACCGTCTCCTTCGAGAAGGATCGGTCATCGCGCTGCTGATCGAGGTACGGCTCGTCCAGCTGCTCGCCGTTCACGTAGACGACACCTTCCCTGATCTCCACGGTATCGCCCGGGAGTCCGATCACGCGTTTGATGAAGTCGGGGTTCTCCGGCTGCGCGACGCCGATCCCCTCTCCGAGCCAATGGAGGAACCCGCCGATCACCCCCCGACCACCATCCGGCGTGGGATGGGGATCGGAGAACACGATCACGTCTCCGCGATCGATGTCCGTGACGTGGGTGCAGATCCTGCACACCAGGACCCGATCGCCCGGGCGCAGGGACGGTTCCATCGACTGCGAAGGGATGTAGAACGCCTGGACCAGGAAGGTCTTGATCAGGATCGCGATGACGAGCGCGATCACGATCAGGACGGGGAGCTCGCGCCAGAAGCCGCGGTCGCGTTTCTCAGGCGCGGACCCGGTCCGCTCCGATGCGGGCGTCTCGTCGTCGGTCACGGGGTCGGGGTGGGTGCCGGACCGCCGAGGCCGATCGGCCACCGGCTACGCCTCGGCCCGCTCCTCGGCCTCGTCCGCGCGCGTCGCGTCATCCGTCGCCTCATCGCCGCGATGGGCCGCCTCGTCATCCGCCGTGGGATCGGCGGTCTCACGAACCGCAACGGTTGCGTCGGCCTCATCCAGGTCCGCGCCCTCTCCGAGGGCGTTCGCATCCTCCGCTTCGGCTTCGGCTTCGGCGGCGCGGACGGCCGCGGCTTCCTCCATGGCCGCGAGCTTGGCGTCGTCGATCCGCCGCTCCCTGATCCGGGCCTTCTTCCCCCGGAGGTCCCGCAGGTAGTAGAGCTTGGCCCGGCGTACGCGGCCGCGCTGCACGAGCTCCAGGCGCGCGATGGACGGCGAGTGCAGTGGGAACGTCCGCTCCACACCGACGCCGAAGGAGATCTTCCGCACCGTGAAGGTCTCGCGGATCCCTCCGCCCGATCGACGGATCACGACGCCCTGGAACACCTGCACGCGCTCGCGGTTGCCCTCGACGACGCGGACATGGACCTTGACGGAATCACCCGGCCGGAACTCGGGGATATCGTTGCGCAGGAACGGCTGCTCGATGAGATCGGTGGTGTTCATGGGAACGGCCATCGAGTGTACCAGCGGGCTTGTGGGCGACTTCAGCGCGTTTCCGGTGCGCCCCCCTCTCCGTCCCCGGTCAGGTCGGGGCGGTTCCGACGCGCCTTGTCGAGCGCGGCCGCACGTCGCCAGCGTTCGATCTCCGCGTGGTGCCCCGACAGGAGGACCTTTGGCACACGCATCCCGCGGAACTCCTGCGGCCTGGTGTAGTGCGGGTGGTCGAGCGACGTCGGCGAGTCGAAGGAGTCTCGCGCTTGGGACTCCTCGTTGCCGAGGACGCCGGGGACCAGTCGGGTCACGGCCTCGATCACGACGAGCGCCGGCAATTCTCCTCCCGACAACACGTAGTCACCGATCGAGATCTCCTCGGCCGGCAAGCCCTCCGCCACCCGCTCGTCGACACCCTCGTACCGGCCGCAGAGCAGCGTGAGATGGGGCTCCGCCGCGAGCTCGCGGACGAGCGCCTGATCCAGCCGGCGACCGGTGGGTGACAGGAGGAGCACCCGTCCTCGATCGGGGTCGAGCGACTCGACCGCCGCAAAGACGGGTTCGGGTTTGATCACCATGCCTGGGCCGCCGCCGAACGCCTCGTCGTCGACGCTCCGATGCCGGTCCGTCGTCCAGTCGCGCAGATCGTGGACCCGGACGTCGAGGAGCCCCGCGCCGATCGCCCGGCCGAGGAGGCTGCCGGCCAGCGGTCCGCGAACCATCGCCGGGAAGATCGTGAAGATATCGATCCGCACGAGCCGAGGCTACCCGGGACGCGAAGCGGGGCGCGGGCGGTCGTGGGTGCACGACCGCCCGCGCCCCGTGCAACCGGGTCACGCGCTCAAATGCTTGAACGGCAATGGCAGTAGCGCCGCTGTCACCCCAACCAGCCGTGTCACGCGCGCCCGGCGCTCGGTCCTGCGAGGCATGGACAGACGCCGACCGGTCCGTGCCGAAGCTCCCTCGCGGATCCGGTCCTCGATCCGGTACTTCGCCATCTCTCCGGTGAGCATCCTCGCCACCTCCTTCGATAGCCGCACGGTACGCGTGCACTCGGTGCCGCCCAAGGACGGGCGTCACGGGTCCTGGGTGTCGTTCGTCGCCCGCGGGCGGTGACCCACGTCACAAAGGCCGCACGTTGCGCTCACTCCCCCGTCGAGGGAGGATGCGCACCACCCAGGGGAGGAGCGGGACCAGCGTGCAATACGTCGTGCTGTCGGCCGTCGTGATCGCGGCGATCCTGATCACGATCGACAACATCCGTCATCGGGCGGATGTCCGGCGGCGACCATCCGTGGACCGGGCGCTGGCGCAGCGGGCACAGGAGCCGGCGCCGGCGATCGACCTGATCGGCGCGCTCGAACGATCGGCCGGGTCGGAGGCGCCGGCCGATGGGCTCGCCGTCTGGTCCGTGCTCTCCGATCGGCTCGACCCGACGGAGTTCCGCCCGCGATTGGCTCCCGGGACCGAATGGAAGGTGTTCCGGCTGCCTTGGGGGAACGATTACGCGATGGTCGCCAACCCGGCCCGGAGCGTTCACTACCGGCTCCCGCCCGATGACGTGGAGTTGTTCCCGCTGATGGACGGCTCTCGGAAGGTCTCGGACCTGATCGTCGAACGGCTGGACGAGGAGGGTGATCTGGACGCCGATGCCATCGTCGAGCTGACGGAGTCGCTCTACGAGGGCGGGTTCCTCGATCCGGAGCCCGTCGACTCCGAGGGCGCGCTCGGAAAGGCGCTCGAGCGGTCACGCACCGCGTTCCCGAAGCTCCGTCGATTCGGCCGGACGCTGAACATCGAGTGGGAGGGACCGGATCCGGTCGTGACCTCGGTCTATCGCTCCGTGCTTCGGTACCTCTTCCGGCCGGCCGCGATCGTCGCGATGGTGGCGGTTGCGATCGGCGGGGTGGCCGCGTTCATCGCCGTGGAGCGATCCGGACGGTTCCACCTGGATGCCACGGCCGCACCCGCCGAATCCGCGATGCTGATCGCGTTGTCGTTCGTCCTGACCTTCGCGCACGAGCTCGGACACGCGGCGGTCGAGAAGCACTACGGGAGGAACGTCGGGACGGCCGGTTTCTCGCTGTACTTCGGCCGGCTGTCCTTCTACGTGAACGCCAGCGACAGCCTGATGATGGACCGCTGGCCGCGGATCTTCCTGTTCGCTGCGGGCCCGTTCTCGGAGCTGGTCGTCGCGGGCCTCGGAGCGATCATCCTGTTCGCGTTCCCCGACGCGGGGATCGCGCCGTTCCTGTACCGGTTCGCGCTGCTGAACCTGTTCATCATCGCGCTCAACCTCGTACCGCTCCTCGAGCTGGACGGGTATTGGATCCTGACCGACCTGATCCAGGTCCCTGACCTTCGCCCTCGAGCATTGGAGTTCATCCAGCACGACCTGTGGCACAAGCTCCGGGTGCGGGAGCGGTTCACACCGCAAGAGTTAGGGTTGGCGCTGTACGGGTTCCTCGGCTCGCTGTTCGCCGTCTTCGTCCTGTGGACCGCCTTCTATTTCTGGCGCGCACAGTTCGGCGGGATCGTGCAGTCACTCTGGGACGGAGGGCTCCTCTCGCGGATCCTCTTGGCGCTGCTCGCGATCTTCATCGCGGGACCGCTGATCCGGGGAGCCGTGGTGCTCGTCCTGAGCATCTGGCGGCGGATCCGCGCAACGACCCGTCGGATCCGTTTCCGGGTCGAAACCGGCTGGCGGGTCGAGGCCGCGGAGCTGATCGACGCCCTGCCGGCGTTCGAAGACTTGCCCGAGGACGTGCTGGGCGATCTCGCCGGGCGGGTGCATCTGCGGGTCGTCCGCGCCGGACAAGCGATCTTCCGCCAGGGCGATCGCGCGACGTCCTTCTACGTGATCCGCAGCGGCGACGTCGTGATCGAGACGGAGCACCCGGACACCGGCGACACCCAGGCGATCAGGACGATGCGTCGAGGAGAGTCGTTCGGCGAGCTGGGATTGCTGGAGTCCACGCCGCGCTCGGCGACCGCTCGGGCGACCGACGAGGTCGAGCTGTTCGAGGTCGACAAGGGAACCTTCGACCGGCTCCTCGCTGATTCGATCGATGCGCCGCGCTTCGGCCTGACGCTGCAGGCGATGGCTGAGCTCCGGGAGCACCCGGTCTTCCGCCACTTGAGCTCCGAGGCGCTCGGCGACCTGATCGAGCACGGCGCCTGGGTCACCGCGTCACCCGGCGAGGCGATCATCACGCAAGGTGAGGCCGGCGACGCGTTCTACGCGATCCGCTCCGGCCGGGTCGACGTGGTCCGTGACGGCGAACCGGTCACGCAGCTCGGGCCCGGCGACCACTTCGGGGAGGTCGCACTGCTCAACGACCAGCCCAGGAACGCGAGCGTGGTCGCGCACACGCCGCTCCGGGCTTTCCAGTTGTCGCGCGAGGGCTTCGACCGCGTGATCGCGGAGGCCTTCCATCGGCGCCAATTCCTGTCGCCCACCGACCTGGCCTGGGACCATCGGCACGGATAGGAGGTTCGCGTGGATTGTTGGAACTGCCGCCGCACCGCCGTCGGGTCCTGTCGTTTCTGCGGCCGAGGTGTCTGTGAGGATCACGTGACCGAGCGGCCGTACATCTTGGAGCTCTTCCGCGGTGCGGACGCGACGCAGGCGCTGGTCGTCGAGGACGCGCTGTTCTGCGGCACGTGCTCCCCACGCCCCGATCCGATCCGACTCCCGGAGCTCGACGCCTGACCCGTCGCGCGTCACATCCTCGGTGTGACAGGCGTCACACCTGAGGGTTGACGAACGACACGCGGGTTCCGGTGACCGGCGGCACAGCGACGCCGGTGGGGCGTGCAACGATACGGGGGTCGAAGCGAGGGGCCCACCCGGAGCCCCCGAAGCGGAAGGGAGACAGCAGGACATGGCGGAGAAGCGGATCAACCCGAAGCTCCCGGAGGGCGAAGAGAAGGCCGACAAGGCGGCCGCCGGCGTGGAGAGGACCGCGCGCACCGCGAGGACGGCCCGCACTGCTCGGACGGCCCGCACTGCTCGGACGGCCCGCACAGCTCGGACGGCCCGTACCGCCCGCACGGCGCGGACGGCGCGGACGGCTCGCAACGCCCGGTAACCGGGACAGCCGCTCAAGGATCACCTCACCGAAGGCCCGGCCGAACGGCCGGGCCTTCGCCGTTCCTGGCCTCGTGGCGAGCCGGGCCGCCGGTATGCGAGGCTACGCCCGTGCCACGGAAGCCGGTCGCGCCACCGCTGGAGCAGGCGATGGCGGCAACGTCGCTCCTCAGAGGCGTCACCGCGGAGGGCATCGCCCGGCTGGCCGGTGGGGGGACCGTGCGTCGCTATCGTCGAGGCACCTACCTCTGTCACCAGGGGGAGGATGCGACCGACGTGTTCTTCCTGGTCGAGGGGCGGATCGAGGTGAGCTCGGTTGCTGTCAACGGCTCGCGCGTCTACCACGCGACGGTCAACACACCTCAGTTCGTCGGAGAGCTTGGCCCGCTCGGTGAGATGCCGAGGACAGCCAGCTTGCTCGCGCTGGCCGAGTCCGAGGTGTGGGCGACCCCAGCCGATGCCTTCGTCGCGTTCATCACCGAGCAAGCGCCCGCCGCGCGGGACGTGATCCGCGCGCTGGCGCGACAGCTGCAGGGCCAGCAGTCGCTCGTCGACGACCTGCTGTTCCTGGACCTCAAGGGTCGCATCGCGAAGCGGTTGCTCCAGATGGTCACCCCCGATCTGGACGACCTGCCGCCTGACGGCGTCGTGGTTCCGGAGGTGACGCAGGCAGATCTGGCGAGCCTCTGCGGAGGCAGCAGGGAGAACGTGACCCGGATCCTGAAAGAGTTCGAGCGCCGAGGGATCGTGCGCCGGGACGGTCATCGGTACGTCCTGAAGAAGGTATCGGCGCTCGCGAAACTCGCCGAGCTCTAACCGCCGGGTTGCGATTCCGGCGCCGTCAGACCGGGGACATCCCGAACCAGGATCCTCTTCCCCACCACGTCGACCTCGCGGAGGAGAGCGCTGAGCGCCGGGACGAGCGTCTCCGTCCCCGCGTCGTCCACCGCGACCCAGAGGTCGTTCGCCGGGTTCGCGATCACCTCGGCGACAACGCCGAGATCGCGGCCACCCTCGGTGACCACTCGGCACCCCTCGATCTGGTGGGGCCACCATTGGCCCTCGGGCAGCTCGGGGAGCCACGACTCGGGCACGAACAGCTCCCGCCCGCGGAGCGCCTCGGCCGTCGTTCGATCATCCACCCCGTGGAACCGGACGAGGAGACGGGACCCGTGCTCCCGGACGTCCCGCACCCGGTACGCGGTGCCTGCCTCGTCGAAGACCACCGCCTCCGGCCGCCAGCGTTCGGGGTTGTCCGAGCGGCTCTGGACCGTGACCTCCCCGCGGATCCCGTGGAGCTTGGTCACGATGCCGACGACGATCGTCGGCCGGTCCACGTCAGTCCTCGAAGTCGACCCGGACGGAGACGTGCTGGCGGGTCGCGGCCGCCCGGACGACGGTCCGGATCGCCTTGGCCGTCCGACCGCCGCGACCGATCACCTTGCCGAGCTCGCCGGGGCCGACCTGAACCGTGTAGACGGATCCCCGATCGTCGGCCGTCTCGTCGACCCGCACCGCATCGGGGTCATCGACGAGCTCGCGACAGAGGAACTCGACGAGCTCCTTCACCTCAGCCCTCGGAGGGCTCCTCGGCCGGTCCCGACGCGACCGCGGCGTCGTCGTCGGATGCCGCCGCCGCTTCGAACTGGGTCTCTGCGGGCGGCTCCTCGGCGGCGGGAGCCTCGGCCGGCGCCTCCGAGGCGGCGGGCGCCGCCGGCGCGGCCGCCGGCTCTTCGGCCGTCTTCGCAGCTTCCGCGGCCTTCGCCTGCGCCTTCTTCGACACCTTCGAGCGCATTGGACGGTCGTCCTTCGGGGTGGCCGCGATCGCGGCGCCCGGCCGCTCGGCCACGAACTTGTCCCAGATCCCCACCTTGCTCATCAGGTTGCGGACCTGGTTGGACGGCTGGGCCCCGACCATCAGCCAATGTAGGGCGCGAGCCTCGTCGATCTCGATCACGGACGGGTCGTTCAGCGGGTGGTACTTGCCGATGATCTCGATGAATCGGCCGTTCCGAGGGCTCCGCTGGTCCGCGACGACGACGCGGTAGAAGGGACGCTTGTTCGACCCCATCCGCCGCAGCCGGATCCTCGTCGACATTCCCTTGGCTCCTTACTTGGTCATCCCGCTGCCCGGCATCTTCATCATGCCGGGAAGTCGCTTCCCGCCGAGCATCGTCCTCATCATCTTCCGCGCACCCTCGAAGTCCTTGAGGAGCTGGTTGACGTCGGAGGTCGTCATGCCGGACCCGTTCGCGATCCGCAGGCGGCGCGACCCGGAGATGATAGCGGGATTCCGCCGCTCCTCGGGCGTCATCGACAGGATCATGGCCTCCGTCCGCCGGAGCTCGCCCTCGTCCACGGCCTCGGCCATCTCCTTCACGGCGTTCTTCCCGCCGGGAACCCCCGGCAGCATCTTGAGGAGGTCCTGCAGGGGGCCGAGCTTCTGCATCTGGTGGAGCTGCTCCAGGAAGTCCTCCAGGGTGAACTGCCCTTTGAGCAGCTGCTCCGCGGCCGCCGCTGCGCTGTCGGCGTCGACGGTGTCCTGCGCTTTCTCGATCAGGGTCAGCACGTCGCCCATCCCGAGGATCCGCCCCGCCATACGGTCGGGATGGAACGGCTCGAGGTCCTCGAGCTTCTCGCCCGTCCCGGCGAAGAAGATCGGCCGGCCGGTCGCCGCGGTCATCGAGAGCGCCGCTCCGCCGCGCGCGTCGCCATCGAGCTTGGTGAGGATGAACCCGGTCGTGTCGACGTCGCGCATGAACTCGCGCGCCTGCACGACCGCGTCCTGACCGGTCATCGCATCGCACGCCATGACGACCTGCACGGGACGCGTGACATCCTTGATCTTCCGGGCCTGCTTCATCATGTCGGCGTCGACGTGGAGCCGTCCGGCCGTGTCGATGATCACGACGTCCGCGCCGGTCCGCCGAGCCTCGGTGACGCCGTTCTTCGCGAGCTTGATCGGATCCCTGCCCTCCGACCAGACAGGCACCCCGATCTCTCGACCGAGCGTCTGGAGCTGCTCGACGGCGGCGGGCCGGTCGAGATCGGCGCCCACGAGGAGCGGGCGTTTGCCCTTCGACTTCAGGTGTCTCGCGAGCTTCGCGCACGCCGTGGTCTTCCCGGATCCCTGGACCCCCGCGAGCATCACAACCGCCGGCGGAGCGCCCGGGAGCAGGAACGGGTGGTGCTCGCCGCCCAGCGTTCGGGTGAGCTCCTCGTCCATGATCTTCACGACCTGCTGCGCCGGCGTGAGGCTCTTGAGGACCTCCTCGGAGACGGCACGGACGCGGACCCGCCCCAGCAGGTCATCGACCACCTCGACTGCCACATCGGCTTCGAGCAGCGCCAGCCGCACCTCCGCCAGGGCATTGTCCACCTGCTTCGGGTGCAGCTTGCCGCGCCGTCGCAGCTTCGTGAAGACGCCATCCAGGCGGTCGGTCAACGTGTCGAACATAGTGAGGTCGGCGGCTGCGCTGAGAGGGCCGCTCGGCCGCCTAGTGTATCGACCGGACCGACGGGGGATGACCGTGCGAAGCGACGACGACGCACGACGCCTCGAGCTGCGGCTCGTTGCGATGCGTTGGATCGTGGCCGGGTTCGGTGCGGCCCAGGTTGGCTTCGCGATCCGAGATCGAACGATCGACCCTGGCTTCGTCCTTCCGCTCGGGGTGGCGCTCGTGATGGGCCTTTCGATCGGGAACGTCGCGATCGCGAGCGCGGCGAACCGGGCCGACGCGGATCAGCTCCGCGGGATCGGCGTGGTCGCGTTCTCCCTGGACGCGATCGTGATCCTCCTGCTCGTGTGGCTTTCGACGGACGGACCCGCCGAT
>JBKOZW010000193.1:0-6407 GCA_046726095.1 Actinomycetota bacterium | reverse complement strand
CTCGACCGGCGTCAGGCTCTCCAGGAGCACCAGGAACCCCATCGAGAGCGAGTCGGCGGTCTCGGCGTGGAGGGCGACGTCGTCCTCCTCCTCGGTCAGGATCGGCTCGGGGAGCCACGTGCCGACGTAGCGCTCGCGCCGAACTCGCGCGGACCGCAGGTGGTCGATGCTGAGGTGGTGAAGCTCGTTCCGACCGAGGTGCTCAGTCACGATCGCGCCACGACATCGAGCGACGGGAGTGGTTGGATGCTGCCGACGACGATCGGCTGCCGATGAAGCTCCGCTGATTACCCCCGACGCGGACCGGCTACGTGTGGGCCGACGATCTTGTCCGGACACCGGTCTTAACGGCTTTCGGCAGGCGCGTGGCTGAGGGGACGTTTCACGCGAACCCTTCCAAACCGACCCGACCCGGGGCAGACTTCGACCGTGCCCAGGTCGCCGTCCAACGTGTTGCGAGCTGTGCTCTTCACCGACGTCGTCGGCTCGACAGAGCTCGCCCGCGAGCTCGGGGACCAGCGGTGGGGCCGGTTGTTGGAGGCGCAGCGTCGGATCGTCCGCGAGGAGCTGCGCACGAACCGCGGGCGGGAGGTCGACACGGCCGGGGACGGATTCTTCGCCCTCTTCGAAGGTCCGGCCGACGCCGTGCGGTGCGCGTTCGTGGCGGTGAGGAGGGTGCAGGAGCTCGGCCTGGACATCCGCGCCGGCGTCCACTTCGGGGAGGTCGAGTTGGCGGGCGTGAACGCGCACGGGATCGTGGTCCATACGGGCGCTCGCGTGATGACCCAGGCCGGCGCGGCCGAGGTCGTCATCACGCAGACGGTCAAGGACCTCGTCGCGGGCGCGCGGTTCAAGTTCGGGGAACGAGGGGTCGCCGAGCTGAAGGGCGTCCCGGGCACGTGGGCGCTCTACGACGTCGTGGAGGTGGACGACCTGCTCCGGCCGGATCCGGTCGAAGACGCGACCGTGGCGACGGAGCGTCGCGAGCGCGCCTCGGCGGGGATCCCGCGAAGGAGCCGGCCCCGGTGGGTCGTGCCCGCGGCGGTCCTGAGTGTGCTCGCGGTCGGGCTGGCCGCCTTCCTCATCGCGAAGCCCGAACCGAACCACGTCCCGGGGGCCGGCACCGTGGCCCGTATCGACGGCGCGCGCTTCGATGCGCCCGTCACCGTCGGGCAGTTCCCGATCGCGTTGACCGAGGGCGATGGGCGCGTGTGGGTGATGGATCGACAGTCGCAGATCTACTGGGTAGAGGAGACTGACGGCTCGAGCGGGTCGCGGGGATCCGACGGCGTGCCGACGGGCGGGGCCGTCGGCGCCGGATCCCTCTGGATCACCTCTGGATTCGGGACCGCGGGAAGCCCCGATTCGAGCGTCAGCCGCCTGGACCCCGCCGCCGGGCAGATCTCCGCGGCGTTCGTGACGCCGATCGGTTCGCAGGCGATCGCCTACGGGGCCGACGCGGTGTGGGTCTCCGACCCCAACACGGGAACGGTCGCCCGATACGACCCGGTGTCGCGTGAGACCGAGACGATCGCGCTTCCGCGCGCGGCCCGACCCGATGCGATCGCGTTCGGTGATCTCGCCGGTGCCTCGATCTGGGTGGCGGACTCGCTGTCGCCGAACCTCTATCGGTTGAGCCCCGACGCGGCCAACCGGGTCCGCACGTACACGCTTGGCGGGACGCCGACGGCGATCGCCGTTGGATCGGATGCGGTCTGGGTCGCGAGCGAAGAGCGCGACGCGGTCTACGCGTTCGATCCGGCGACGGGAGCGATCAGGACGTCGACCGACGTCGGCGGGCAGGGGTGCAACGGACCCGTGTCGCTCGCGGTCGGTCGCGATGGCGTGTGGGTCGCGTGTTCCCTCTCGCAGCGGGTGATCCGGCTCGACCCGCAGCAAGGGACGATCACCGAGACCCTTCCCGTCGGGGCCGCCCCGATCGCCATGACGACCGCGCAGGACGGATCGGTCTGGGTCGCCGTGCAACCTCGCTGAGGCTCAGGGCGCCGCGACGGCCAGGCGATCGAGCGCCGGCTGCTGGTTCGCCAGATCCCAAGAGAAGGTGCCGATCGACGTCGAGGTGATCCTGATCGACCGTCCGAACGCGAGCGGAACGGCCGGCAGCACCTGGGTGACCAGGTACTGATCCAGCCGCGTCCAGCAGGCGATGCCGCGGGATCCGACCTGCTGGTTGCACGCCTGGATCTCCGGAACGACGCTCGGGACCGACCGCACGGGAGACCCGATCTCGGCCAGCCGGGCGGTCGTGAGACCCATGTGGGTCGGCCCTTCCAGGCCGGCCACGGACGGGCCGCCGAAGTTGGTGACGATGAGGTTGCCGACGCTCGGATAGTCGGGGAGCCAGCCGTCACCGATGCACATGCCCGCGTTCGACCTCGGGGCGTTGCAGATGTCGTAGAAGTCGTCGCGCAACTGGACCGTGGCGTCGATGCCGACCGCGGCGAGGCTTCGAGCTACCCCCTTCGCGATCGGATCCAGGCCCCCATGGATGACGACCCTCACGGACCGGCACACCTGATCGACGCAGTGACCGCTCCTATCGGCATACCGGGATCGGGCCATCTCGCGCTGCGCGGCTGCGATGTCGGAGGCGCCCTCGGGACCCGGGAACGGGTCCCACCCGGCGGCGAGCAACTCCTCGCTGCTGTCCGGCGCGTAGTGGTTGGCCAGCACCACCGATCCGAACGGGTACGCCTCGCTGATCGGGTCGAGCATCGCCGCGCGGTCCAGGGCGAACGCGACAGCGCGCCGAACGGCCAGATCGTCGAAGGGCGGCTGCGCAAGGTTGAAGTCGGCCATCACGAGGTTGCCGGTGTCGATGCTCTGTACGAACGGGCGCAAGGACGGGTCGTCGAGGTAGCGGCGTAGCACGTCGGGGGGCGGCATTTCGTCCATGACCAGGTCGAGCTGGCCCGCGACGAACCGCCGGAACTGGGCGCCGGGTGGTCCACCCTCGAGCACGATCCGATCCGCAAGCGCGGCGCGCAAGGGATCCCTGCCGGGATCCCACGATGGATTCCGGACCAGGGTGATCTGCCCGTACCCCGTCGACTGGTAGTTCTGGTCGTAGCTCCACGGCTCGAAACCCGACGGCGGCTCCTGCTCGTCGGCTGGCACGGAGAAGTCGACGGTTCCTTCGCCTTCGATCATGTACGGCCCCGAGGAGACGAGGAACCTGCCGTAGCCGTCGCGCTTGCTCGGATCGGCGCTCCGGTCGTGACCCGTCGCGACGCCGTACCGAGCCGAGGGATCACTGGGCGATGGTGGGATCGGGGCGGTGGTCGGGAGCGTCAGGTCGTACAGGAGGGTGGCATCCGGCTGGACCTGATGGATCACGAGCGTCAGAGGGTCCGGCACCTCGATTCCCGAGATCGAGTCCGCCTTGCCGTTCTGGTACTCGGTGAAGCCCTGGATGTTGGCGAGATACGTGGCCCCCAGGCCGTAGTTGGATGTGTCGGGATCACCCGCGCGGAGGAAGGCTCGGACGAAGTCGGGGGCCGTGATCTGAACGTCCTCTAGCGGCGGACCGTAATGGAGGCCCGGGCGCAGATGGAAGGTCCACGTCGAACCGTCCGTGGAGACGTCCGGAGACGCGGCGGCGAGATCCGGCTTCGGTTCTGCGGCGGTGACACCGCTCGTGCCGTCGTACGACATCAACGTGCGGAGCAGGCAACAGCGGAACAGCTCCCACGGCGAGAAGTTCCACTCGTACTGCGGATCCATGTCGAAGAAGACCTGACTGGTCATCCCGACGGTCAGCGTGCCGCCCGCGCCGGGGCGCAGCGCGGTCGAAGAGCCGTCATCGCCGCCTCCGGTGCATGCCATCAGGAGGATCGTGACGGTCAGCACAGAACCGGCCCGTCGCGCCATGACCCGAGGACCGTACGCCCCAGCGGGTTGGCCGTCCATGGTTCTATCCCGGGCGAGGCGGTGCGCGTACCTGATCAGCGGAGGTGCTGGAGCTTCTCGAGTTCGCTGCGTGGATCGTCTGGACCTGGTCGTCGGCGATGTTCAGCGCGACAGCGGCGAGCGCTCGACCATCTTCGTCCACGAACACGCAGCCCGGCTCCCCGTTGATCTCGACCTCGCGCATCCCGACCACGCCAAGCTTCCGGCCGATGCGCGCGGCGCTCAGCAGCAGGTTCGCCACCTTCTTCCGCCCTTGGACCGGCCGCCGCGAGGCGGGGCGCCACGCCTCCCCCATCCGCGTACGCGACGACGTCGGCGGCGATCATCCGGTGCAAGCGGTCCAGGTTGCCGTCCATCGCGGCCGCGAAGAAGCGACTCGCGAGATCCTCCTTCCGCGCGCGTGATGCCTCGAAAGCGTGGCTTCGTCGCGGTGGAGCGCGGGGTTAGTGGGGACCCTTCAACGGCCATTCGGGTGAGGGGGAAATCGTCCGATGGGCCGCTATCGACCCTCTGAGCCTCGTGCCTAGCGTGACGGCGACAAACGGGAGGATGGGATGGGTGCTCGCTTCCCAGCCGAAGTTGAACGTCACCCTCGCCCAACGACCGGCGCCCAGGGGGCGATAGCGGCTGGGATCGCGTGCGGACTGCTGTTGCTCGTCGCGTGCTCCTGGTCGCGGCGTCCCGCCGGCTCTGGGTCCGCTTCCTCTGAACCGGACGTCAGCGAGCGGCCGTCACCCGTTGAGAGCATCACCCCCGGATCGCCCGGACCGGACACGACCGGACCCACCGCCGAACGACCGATCCTCTTCGCCCTGGAGCTCGAGGCGGAGGATCCGATGCCCGGCGGCCAGTTCGCTCTCGTCGAGAATCCGTCGGAAGCCGCGATCGACCTCGGTTGCTGGGGCCTTCGGCTGGACGCGACCGAGCCGGTGATGGTCATCCCTCCGGGCTTCTCGGTTCCTCCTAGAGCAACGGCAAGACTCTACGCAACCCTTCCCAACGAGGGACGGGTCGAGCTCGTCGATCGCAGCGGTCGGGTGATCGACGACACACCCCAACTCTCCGACACGGCTCACGACGACCGCATCTGGTTCCGGACCGCCGGCGGGTGGCGGTTCGGTCGGCCCGGCGAGCCGTTGCAGGAGGTGGTGGACGCCACGCTCCTGCCCCAGACCGCAGCCGCCTGCTGACGTGCGATCGAAGGGAGAACACGCCATGAGAACGTCGCTTCGGAACCTCGGCCGAACGCTGGTGACGGGACTGGCCGTGGCGCTGACGACGATCGTCCCGGCGACCACCGCGTCGGCGTCGCACGTGCCGCCCACCGTGCAGGACTTCGACATGGGCAACTTGCCCAACAACGAACGGGAGCTCTCGATCGCCGTGGACCCCGCCGATCCGGACCGGTTGGCCGCCGGAGTCAACGACCGGGGTGGAGCCGCCGGCACCACCGGACAACGGTGGTACTCATCCACCGACGGCGGACGGAACTGGAACACCGGTCAACTCCCGACGGGCACGCTCACGCTGGACGGCGTGGCATCTCCAACGATGAGCGATCCATCGCTCGACTACGGATCCAACGGGGAGATCTACTACTCGACGCTCATGCACGGCGGAGACACCGACCCGTGCACGCTGTTCGTCGTGGAGAGCGCCGACCAAGGACAGAACTGGACCGACGCTGCAACCGGGGTGGTCCGTGCCGGCACGCAGGCCGACGACGAGTGCAACGACAAAGAGATGATCGCCATCGACAGGAACAACAATGACAACGTCTACGTGGCCTGGACCCCGATAGGAGGCCCGCTCAACCGGGAGGTGCAGTTCTCCCGCGATCTGAACGGCGTCTCGGACGGATTCGCGTTCTCGGCGCCGGTGGAGCTGTCGACGGCTCCCGCTCCTGCAGGCTGTTTGAACCAGGGAACCGACTTCGCGCTGGACGGTTCGGGCAACATCTACGTGGCCTGGACGAGCTTCTGCAGCGGAACCGCGAACGGGGACCCGGGGACGGTGTTCGTCGCGCGCTCGACGAACCAGGGAGGAGCTTGGTCGGCGCCGGTCGCGGCGGCGACGCTGGACAATGCGAACCCTGCCGTGGATCCGGGCTTCCGGGCTCGCTCCCACCCGAGCATCGACGTCGACCCCGCGACGGGCCGGGTGTTCGTGTTGTACGCCACCAACGCGAACACATCGACGCATTCCGACCCCGACGTCATGATGGCCTCCGCTCCGACCGGCGGAACGACCTGGTCCGCGCCGATCCGTGTGAACACCGACGTCGGGACGACCGATCAACTCATGCCGTGGATCGACGTGGCCAACGGACGGATCCACGTGAACTTCTACTCTCGGGCCGGCGGTGGCGGGAACTGGAACGATCACTTCGCGTACGCGCCCGTCTCGGCGGCGCCGACGTTCACGGAGATCACCGTGAGCTCGGCGGCGACCCCGGCCACGACGGGATTCCTCGGTGA
>JBKOZW010000192.1:0-15622 GCA_046726095.1 Actinomycetota bacterium | reverse complement strand
GCCCGGCCACGTGCTCGTCTCGTTGATCGAGTTCGACCGCGCGGCGGCGAACACCGAGCTGTACGCGGCGCGCGGTGCGCCGCGCCTTCGGGTCGAGGATCTCGACCCGAAGGCGCTGCAGTCGTCCGGTCCGGGGAGGTTCGGCGTCCAGCGATTCTTCTCGCTCGGGAACCGGGCGTTCAGCCTCTACGTGATGGCGCGCGAAGGGCCGGGTCTCCGCGAGGCGTTCCACGCGATGAATGCGTCGCTCCGCTCCCTCCGGGTGGGTCCTTCGTGAGCGTGCTCGCGTGGCTCGCGATCTCGATCCTGGCGATCGCTCTGGCATGGATCGTGTTGGCGCTCCTCGGCCTGGTCCGTGAGCTCGAACAACTGCGGGCGAGGCTCGACGCGTCCGAGGCGGGCGACGTCGGGCCTCACCGCGAGCTGCCCGTCGGCGCCCGCGCCCCCGTGTGGTGGATCGCGACGGCGGACGGCGAGGTCGTGTCATCGTCGACGTTCGATGCGCGTCGTCACCTGCTGTTGTTCGCCGATGCGGCGTGTCGCGCATGCGACGACCTGGTTCCCGACGTGGTGCGGTCGGCCGGCGCGGGCTCGATCCCGCCCGTCGCAGTGATCGGGCAGGGAGACGCGGCCTCGACCCCGGCGGATTGGCGGGTCGCCGACGTCCGCGTCCGCGTCGGGGCCGAGCGCGGCGACGAGGTGTCGGCCGCGTTCGGCGTGGACATGACGCCCACGGCGATCGTCGTCGACGAGGGGGGCGCCGTGGTGGCGCGCGGACCCGTCGCGACGATGGACGAGGTTCGGGGCCTGATCCGTCAGGCGGACGGTGTGCGGATCGTCGCCGCGGGGGGAGCGTGACCGGTCCGGTGGCTCGCCCGCCGCTGACGCGCCGCGGGTTCCTGAGCCGAGCCTCGGCGCTTGCCCTCGCGGGGGTCGGCGCGGCGGCGGCCGTGGGCCGCCGCCGAGCCGACGCCCACGTGAAACCCCGACCCTGTCGGGTCCGCTGCGAGCCGATCAGCAAGACCGGCTGCGCGTGCGGCGGTCACCTCTACCGGTGCTCGGGCTGCGGGAGCGCGTACCACGCGTGCATCGACCGGCACCCCTTCGGGTGGTTCTGTCAGCGGCGTTCCTGCTGAGCGTCGTCAGAGCGACGATCGCATCCGAACGCGGTACCGCTCGAACGTGGCCTGGTAGCTGTCGAAGGCGATGCGGCGCGTCCCCGAGGTGAGCGCGATCGACGGCTCGTCGTTCGTCCGGTACGGCGCGTCCGTCCCGTCCGCGAGTCGCTGGATCGGCGTCCAGGACGATCCGCCGTTGGAGCTCTCGGTGTAGAGCACGTCGATCCGGGCCCCCGGATCCGACGGGTCGCACGGGTCGGGCACGCCGCTCCGCGCGCGGCACCCGGCGAACGCCACGAGGAGGTCGTCGGCCGCCGCCGGGAGCACCGCGGGCCCGTACGCGCCTGAGTACGTCACACCCGAATGCACCGACGGCACGTTCGCGACCGTGATCTCGCCGCCGAGCGTAAGGCCGTCCCAGACGCGGACGAGCACCTGGCCGTTCGTCGTGAACGCGACGGCGACGCGAGGATCGTTCGTGGTTGGGGAGCCGGCGGCGCCCGCGTACCGCTGCCCGTCGTTCGGGCTCGAGCTCGCGAGCGTGACCGACGTGCCGGCCGACGCGAACAGGTCGTCGCCGCCGGTCGAGGAGAACACCCCGTGGGTCGCCCCGATCGGGTTGGCGAACCAGATCACCCCGACGTTGTCGCCGCTCACGCCGATGTCCGGGAGGCCGGCGTATCCCTCGCGCGATCCGTCGGAGCGAGAGGTGGTCGTCCCGATCGCGCCCTTGGTCCAGCTCCGGCCGACATCGGAGGAGGCGGCGAGCCGGACGTCGCCCGTCTCCGCGTTCGTCCACACCGCGTAGATCGACCGACCGAAGACCGCGAGCCGCGGGTAGTCGACCCGCCCGCCGCGGAGCGACATCCGTTGCGGCCGGCGCCAGTGCCGGCCACGGTCGGTCGAGATCCGGATCCAGAAGACCCGTGGCGCGGTGGGGTCATAGTGGAGGTAGCTCGTCTGCCTGACCCATCCGACCACCACACGATCGCCGTCGGCGGCGAGCGAGACGCGTTCGGCCTGGGAGTCGAGCGGGCTCACCCGGATCGGTTTGCCCCACTTGGCGGGGACGGTGTTTGCCCCGGCACGCTGGACGAACACGCGCATCGTGGGCCTCCGGTCGGTCGCGCACGCGCCGGTCGGCGGCGGGCAATCGCTCGCCCACGCGGACACCAGGTGGCCGCTGGCGGTCGCGAGCGACTTGCCGGGGTTCCAGCTGAAGGGTTCCGCCGCCGAGCGGATCCTCGTGAAGTCGACGGCGATCGCGCTCTCGGTCCACGAGATCCAGGTGAGGAGCGAGAGCAGGCCGGCGACGAGCGGGCGGGCGGCACGGCGCGTCATCGACCGCATCGTACCGGCGGTACCATCGCAGCCGAAGCAGGCCCGGGTGCCGGAACGGTATACGGAGGCGTCTTAAACACGCCGGCCCGCAAGGGCATGTGGGTTCGACTCCCACCCCGGGCACGAACGGGCCCGCCCATGGGGTCGCCGGAGCGACCCCAGGGCCCACCCGCTCAGGCCAACGTCACGCAGAGATCCTCGATCGAACCGTCGTACGACTCGAGCGTCCTCGTGCCGTCGCCCTCGATGCGAAGGACCGACGAGCCCTTCACCACGTCGAGCTCGTTCGCCGGCGAGTCGCCCGCCTTGAAGGCGATCAGGATCGTGCCGCCCACGTAGATCGTCTCCGAGCCGTCGGAGCCGAACGACAGCGTCCCCAGGCCCGTCAGGACCTCGTCGACGGTCGCGCCGCTCGCGACATTGGTCACCCGCGCGACCAATTTCCCGGTGATCGTGGCGCCGACGATCGTGCCGGTGTCGTCGTACAGGTACGTGATGAACTCCTGCATCACAGGGAATGTGACGGTCGTCGGGAACGGACACACCTCTCCCGCCGCGTAGCTCCGCGCCGTCTCGGCGAGTGAGATCCGGTCGCCACGGGTGATGTCCGGATCGGCGCTCGCTGGCGAGTTCAGGGTGACCACCATTGCTACGCCAAGCGCTGCGGGAACGAACCTTCGCACGCGAACCACCTCCTCGAGATGGGGATTAACCGGATCTGCGCGTATAACCGGTTCTCCTACCCCTATGGGGTTATTCTCGTCCTGGTCAGGGCAGGCGGGAGCGGTTGGGATGAGCTACAAGGTGGAGGTCCAGGGTTTCGTGCTGCCGGCCAGGTTCGCCGGGCACCTGGCGCTCGAGTTCTGCAACACGTGGGCCGGCTGGAACGGGGGCGAGAGCGGGGACTACCTGAAGAGTTTCGATCACCTCGCCACCTGGAGCGGCTACCAAGGGCTCCTGGACAACCGATCGGTCTCCGCCCTCCGGCGGGCCGCCCGGGCGGACGCCGCCGGGGCGACCACCGAGCTCGATCGTGCTCGGGCGTTCCGAGCGTCGCTGTACCGCGTCCTCACCTCCGGCCCCACCGGACGTCCTTGGCGCCGGGTCGCCGCCGAGGTCGAACGGTCGGCCACGCGATCCAGGTTCGTCGCGCATTCGGAAGCCAGCGGGCCGCTCGCCGGGTGGCGCCTCGCGGACTCGCGGGAGCTCGACGCGCCGCTGCTCGCGATCGCCGCGGTCGCCGGCGAGTTCCTCACGTCGCCCGCCGTCGACGACGTGAGGATCTGCCCGAGCGAGGGATGCGGGTGGCTCTTCCTGGACCGAACCGGCCGGCGCCGATGGTGCAGCATGGCGACATGTGGCAACCGCGCGAAGGCTCGCCGGTTCGTCGAGCGCCGCGCATCCGGACTTCGCCCGTCGTAGCTCCCCTCAGTCGTGCCCGTGGATCCGGGTCCAGGGAAGGCTTTCGTTCGCGCCATCGCAGGATCCGGGGTCGACGCCGCCGGTGTTCAGGATCTGAGCCTTGTCCAGGAACGTCCGGGTCTTCTCGTGCCGCGAGCCCACGACGATGTGGATCGCCGGAACGATCCCGGTCGGTTGGCAGGTCGCCTCGCCACCCGCCTCGGAAGTGTCGAAGTTGAACTCCTCCGTCTGCGTCAAGATCAGGTGCCCTTGCCGGGCACCACGATCGGGTACGGGCCCCAGAGGTCGTAGGTTGCCGAACCGATCTCCACGGTCACGCCGTCGACCGTGAGTGGCTGGGCCGACGGGTTCACGATGCGGATCGCCCCCGCGTCGAACTGGGTCCCGCCGCCGCGGAACACGACCCCGGGATCCCCGTCCCAGGGGCTCGGAACCGTCGGATCACCTCGGATGCCGTCGGCGTAGCCGACGTAGACCTTCATCGCGTGGACGTTGCTCGCTCCCGCCGCCGGTGAGCCCGGCACCAAGACCAACAACGCGAGCGTGCCTCTGAGCACAAAGACTTCAGACGCGTGCGCATCGAGTTCCCCTCGGTCGCAGTGGTCGTTCGGGTCGCGCACGACTGTCCGCCACGAGCGGCCTCACCGGAATCCCGCCGACGAGTGGTTCTGCGCGGGGCGGCGTGTCTACGACGAAGTGCCGACCGGACCGCGACGGACCTACGGTAGAGGGACCGAGCGGTCAGCGAGCGGTCGAGGCGCGTGGCACCAGTCGCCCCGGCACGGTCTCGGAGTGCGGAGCCGCGCGCGAACCTTCGATCAGATCGATCAGGAGCGCCGCCGCGCGTCGCCCGACCTCCCGGTAGTCCCACTCGATCGTCGTGATCGGGGGATCCATCATCAGCGCGTGCCCGCGGTCGTGCGTCGTCGCCAGGAGGACGTCGTCGGGGATCCGCAACCTCATGTCGCGCATCGCTCGGTGCACTTCTACCCCGACGATCTCGAGCGGCACGTATACCGCGTCGGGCCCGTCCGATCGGTCGAACAACCGCTCGACCGCTCGCGCCATCCCACCTCGGGATCGCGATCGAGCTCGGGCAGGTCGAGGATCTCGACGATCGGCTCCTGGCCACGCGCGCTGCACCAGTCCGCGTAGGCCTCGGCGGTTCCCTTCAGGAACGCCGTGATCGGCGGGGCCGAGAGCAGGCCGATCCGCTGGCCGCCTCGCTCGACGAAGTGCTCGAGCAGGGCCGTGGTGCAATCGCGGTCCTCACATGCCACGACGGCATCGCCGCCGGAGGAGTCGGGGTCCGCCGAGATCGTGACGAACGGGATCTTCCGCTCGCGGAGCACGGGGAGTGCGGGATCGCCGACCAGCGGATCGATCACGATCACGCCGTCGAGCGGGACGCGCGACCACACGAAATCGCTCCAGAGCGGCGGCGCCACCACGAGCGCCCAGTCCTTCGAGACCGCGACGTCGGTCGCCGCAACGATCAGCTCGGTGAAGTAGCCGAAGTCACCGAACGAGAGCTTGGGTTCCTTGGGGAGCGACGGCATCACCGCGATCAGGCCCGTCTTCCCCGAGACGAGGCTCCGAGCGGCCGGGTTGGGTCGGTAGCCCAGGCGCTCGGCCACGTCGCGGACACGGGCTCGCGTGTCCGGGTTCAACCGGCCCTTGTCGTTGAGCGCGTGGGACACCGTGTGGTGACCGACACGCCCGCCACTCGGGCCACGTCCTTGATGCTGGTGCGTCCGTCCCGAGGCACCGGCTAAGGCTAGTCCACGGAACAGCTGCGGCGCTTCCCGTCAGGGCACGCGCACCTCAGGTGGTTCGTTCGTCGGCGACCTGCTCGATCAGATCGGCCGCCATCGTCTTCCCGTCCTGCGCTCGGATCCGTTCGCCCTCCCGAGCCATGCGCGTTCGGAGGTCCCCGTCCGCGAGCAGCCGGTCGACCGCATCGCGCAGGTCGTCGTCTTCGAAGGCGTACGTCGGGATCCGAACGCCCAGGCCGAGCTCGTGGACACGCTGCGCGTTGTCGTACTGGTCCCAGAACAGCGGCAGCACCACCATCGGCTTGCCGAAGTGGAAGGCCTCGGTCGTGGTGTTGTTCCCGCCGTGGGTGATCACCAGGTCGCACCGGGGGATGATCGAGGTCTGCGGGAGCCTGCCCTCGCCCCACATGTTGTCGGGGAGGTCGAACTCGTCGGCGCGGGGACCCTTGCTGACGATGTAGCGATGCGGCGTCTCCGCGAGCACGGTGACCAACCGCTTCATCAGGTCGACGTCGGCCGAGCCGAGCGATCCGAGCGAGAGGTAGACGAGGGCGCCACCGCGCGAACGGAGCTCGTCGGGCACCTCCCACGGCTCCTCCGTCGCCCGCACGGAGGACGGGAGCGTGTGCCACGTGGGCGCGACCGGGACGCTCCTGGGGTAGTCGGCGAGCTCCGGGTAGATGGACATGTTGAGATGGCGGGACTCGTGGATGAACTCGAGCTCGGGCAGCGGCGGCGCCCCGGCGTCGACGACGAAGGCGTTGTACTTCTCCCAGGTCGCCCGGTGCGTGCGCTCGTACTCGTCGCGGAACTCGTTCCAGCCGCTCGGATCGTCGATCGGGTAGCCGCTGAACGTGGGCGGGAGCGCCGGATCCTTCAGCTCGAGCGGGTTGCAGCTCATGATCCTGACCCACGGAGCTCCGTGGGTCAGGAGGGCCGGGAACGCGTTGACGTTGTCCTCCACGATGACGTCGGGCTGCGAGCGATCCAGGATCGCGCGCAGCTGAGGCTCGCAGTAGGTCGCCCCATCAATCAGGGAAGCCCAGACGGGCTCGATGAAGGTCGACAGCTGCTCGATCGTGGGCTTGCGGAACTCGGGTGCGGTCTGGGTGATGAAGTCGGTCCAGAACTGACCCGCATCCTGCTCGGCGCCAGCCTCCGGAGGCGGGGCGAGGTCGACCAGATCCTCTTCGAACCCGAGCGGCTCGAGCCGGTCCTTCCACGATGCCTCGGCCGCGAACACGACGCGATGGCCTCGCCGTTCGAGCACCTTGCCGATGCCGATGCAGTTGTTCGTGGGCCCGTAGGCGCTCTCGGGCATGAACAGGATCGTCAGCCGGTCCGTCATCGGGCGATATGGATACCACGAGCCGCGAAGGGGTCGAGCCCGGTCGCCGGCTCCGTACACTCGGCGGGCGTTGGTGCGGACGATCGCCATCGAGATGCTCCGAGCGCTGACCCACGTCCTCTGGGGGGCCTGACCCGATGGATCCCGAGCTATTCCTCCAGGACCTCGAGGCGAAGCCGGAGCGGCTGCGCGCGCTCGCGGACGCGCTCGACGAGGCCCCGGTGTGGGGCGCGATCCCGCCGGGGACCAGGCGCGTGGTGCTGCTCGGGATGGGGTCCTCGCGGTACGCGGCGGCCGTCGTCGCGGCCCGGCTCCGAGCCGCGGGCCTGCACGCCGTCGCCGAGTACGCGAGCGCGGAGGCCGCGACGCCGGGCGGCGCGGGGACCGTCGCGGTGGGGATCTCGGCGAGCGGCAAGACCGAGGAGACGACCGCGGCGCTCCGGCGTCATCGCGACGCCGGGAGCGCCGCGGTCGCCCTCACGAACGCTCCCGCGTCGGCGATCGCCGTCGCGGGAACGGTCGTCGTGGACATGATGGCCGGCGCCGAGCGCGGAGGCGTGGCGTGTCGGACCTTCCAGCACACGATCGCGCTCCTCCTCGCCCTCGAGGACCGGCTCCTCGGACGGGACATCAGCCGCGTCCCCACGGTCTGCCGGCGCGCGGCCGACGCGACCGAGGATCTCCTGGGCCGGCGCGACGCGTGGGTGCCCGAGGTCGCGAGCCTCCTCACCGCGTCCGGTCAGGCGTTCGTCCTCGCCCCGCACGAGCGGCTCTCTTCGGCGGAGCAGGGCGCGCTCATGCTCCGGGAGGGCCCGCGGATCCCGGCGGATGCGTGCGAGACCGCCGATTGGCTCCACGTCGACGTCTACCTGACGAGGTCCCTCGACTATCGGGCCCTCCTGTTCGCGGGTTCGCCGTACGACGCCGACGCGATGGGATGGATGCGCGACCGGGGATCGACCGTCTGCGCGGTCGGCGGCGACCTCTCCGAGGCCAAGGCGACGGTCCGTTACCCGGGCGACGACCACGCCGACGTCGCGCTCCTCACCGAGGTGGTGGTGCCCGAGCTCGTCGCGGCCGACGTCTGGCGCCGCGGGTAGCATCCCGCCGATGACCGTCCCCGTGCCCGGTCGCGTCGAAGCGATCCGCGTCATCAGGACCGATCGACTTCGCACGCGCGAACTCCTCGAGCGGCTGGCGAAGCGAGCGATCACCACGCCCGGACTCGGTGGCGGCGACTGGTCGCCCAAGGACTTGATCGGTCACCTCGAGAGCTGGGAGCAGCACGCGCTCGACGCGTTGGAAGCGTGGTCCCGTGGTCAGGTCGCGCCGAGCGACCGCGCGCTGCGGACGATGGGCCTCGACGCCTTCAACGGCGCCGAAGTAGAACGCAAGGCGCGATGGACGGCAGCGCGATCGATCGATTCGGCCGCCGGAACCCACCTGCGGCTCCTGTCCGCGCTCGGTTCCATCTCCGACGATGACTGGGCCGCGCCTCCAACGAAGCGATCACGCCGATCTCTGGGCACACATCTGGCCGGGATCCTGGGTGGACCCGCGGGTCCGTTCCGTCACGACGTCGCCCACCATCCGGATCTGGAGGCGTTCGCCGCCCACACGTGATGACGGGTCGCAGCACCATTCCCGCTACTGGTCCAGGCAGGTCCCGTACGCCAGGTCGCAGAGCCGGATCACCGTGTTGTTGTCGGTGCCAGGCGGGAAGTCGCTGTCCAAGGTGGAATGCTGCCACTGCGTGACCACGCACATCGCGCTGCTGTTGTCCGGGAGCTCGCCGCAGGGACCGTTGTTCGGATCGATGAGCCACGCGAAGCTGATCTTCGTGTCCTTCGGCACGTTGGTGCCTACCCACTTGATCGTGCGGGTCGCCGAGTCGTACTCGTAGTCCACCCCGGCGGTGCAGCAGGCGGGGTCGCTGGGCTTCGCCTTCGTGATCGTGACGCTCGTGATGGCGTCAGGGATCCTCGTCGGACAGCCTTGCCATCCGCTCGTCGCGTTGGTGATGGAGTTCAGATCGAGCTCCTGACCCGTGGCCGTCCACGAGAACGGGCTGCCGTTCTTGGTGGTGCAGTCGCCGACTCCGCCCTCGGCCTCATTGACGGACACGACGTCGACGATCGTCAGGGCCGCGAAGCCGATGATGTCGTATTTGTCGATGTTGCCCTGCTGGTAGATCGTGCCTTGAACCGGAGCGTCGTCGATCGGGGGCGCACCAGGGCCCTCCCAGTTGATGGGGAAGTCTCTCGTTTGGCCGATCAGGTCGTGCAGGGCATTCCAGACCTGCGAGTTCGGGCCCGTCTTCCCGCCGACGCCCCTGATGCCCGTGTCCGTGCAGACGTACGTCGGGTTGGTCCAGTTCAGGGTGACGCTCGCCGGCAAGGTCCCGTCGATCCAGTCGGTCAGTGTCGCCGTACCACCGGACTGGGATTGGCTGCAGTTGGAATCCGACGGCACGTCCCAGCCGTGCGGGTTGAGGCTGAGGAAGGCGAAGTTCCCCCCGTTCAGACGATCGTTGTCGTACCAGAAGGCGCAGGTGTCACCGGGTGTCGGCCAGCCGCTCGGCGGCACGGGGCAGTTCACGCCGAGCAGGCTGCTCAAGACGATGGGAACCGGGTTGTTGCTCCCCAAACCCCAGCTCGCGGTTGCCGTCGTCGTCACGGGCGACTCGTGCTGGAAGCCGATCACGGGCGCGAAGTAGAGCCTCTGATCGCTCGTGTACTGGACGGTGAGGTGTCCGTACTGCGTCGGAACGGCACACCCCCCCGGTGGGGGGAAGCTGATGTTCATCGGCGCGACCTCGTCGGTCGTGATGGGTGCGTTCGCCTGGACCTGGAAGTCCGCCGCATCCTCGGCCGATGAGAACCTCGGGTCGTGCCCGACGCCGCGGGCGCACGTCCGAGCGCCGGAGAGCGCCGCCGCGTCGGATCCGTTCACGAGCGCGCGCCGACGCAGGTACAGCCCGCCCACGTCCACCGTGAGCGCCACCGCCGCCATGAACACAACGAGCATGAAGGCGACCATGATCGCGACCGCCCCCTCTTCGCGACGGTGACGGGTCATGACCTCATACCTCGCACCGGAAGGAGGCCTCGATGTCGGGCGTGATGTGGATGTCGGGGATGAGCGGGATCCTCACGACGATGCCCGCGCCCCCGTTGAGGTTCGCCGTGTCGTAGGAGACCGTGACGTCCTCGCCGATGTTCTGGGCCGTGCACAGCCCGCCCAGGGACGATGAGACTTGGACGTTGCTCTCTTGGCCATCCGGGATCGCCCCCGACGATGCGTCCACCGTCCTCTGCTGGGTGACGGAGACCTGGGACCCGACCGCCGCCGCGCGCCCTCCCTCTCGCACGGCCGTCCGGATCGATTGGACCTGCAGGAATGCGAGGCCGAACCCGATGATGCCGAACACGAGCATGAAGAGCAGCGGTGCGATCAGCGCCATCTCGACGGCCGACGCGCCCTCCTCGCGGCGGAGCCGTCTACCCATGGAACCGTTCCGCGTACATCGCCTCGAGCGCCTCGTTGAACGAGACGGAATCCGCCGAGGCCCGTTCCTGGATCGACTCGTAGTCGACCCCCGCGTCGTGCAGGCGCTGGCTCGTCTTCAGGAGAAGGTCGAACCTGACCAGGTCGATCTCGAAGCTGTTCGTCGGCTGCGGGATCGCCACGGAAGCGTCCCTGTCACCCTTACGCCACCAACCCATCGGGGAAGTCCTCTCCCTACCACCCGTTCGGGGGCCTGGTTGTACCCCTCGGCTGCCCTACTGCGAATCGGCCAAACGGTGTACGACGGCGTAAAAAAGTCGTGAAGAGTTCATCCGGCAGCTGCTGGGGGCGGGAACGGGGCTCTAGGGAGCCTTAGACGGTGACGATGACCGGCGTACCGAGCGTGAGCAGTGGTCGGAAGCGTGCGAGTGACCACTCGGACACGCGGACGCATCCGGCCGAGACGCTCCGCCCTAGCGACCACGGCTCGTTCGTCCCGTGGATCGCGAGTTGATCTCCTCCCGACCAGCCGGCCGGAAGCCGTGGCTGGATGCCGCTGATCCCGAACGCGAAGGACCCGAGCGCGCCGCCGCCGAAGGGCACCCGATCCGTGACGACGTACTCGCCCGGTGGGGTCGGTGACGACGGCGCTCCTGTCGCGGCGCGGACCCGGTAGCGGAGCGCGCCGAACCGATAGACCCGGACGGTGTGCTCGGAGAGGTCGACGCGGACCACGACCGAGGTGTGCGAGCGGGAGAGCCCACGCAGGCGGATCCATCCGTCGGTCCGTGGCCAGACGTACGGGAGCTGCACCCTGCCCCACGTGCCCGCCGCGTTCGTCGCTTCGACCCAGATCGTGATCGGGACGCCGTAGTACCTCGAGGTCGCTCGCACGACCCCGACCCGGCGGCTCGAGCCCAACGGCGTTCGGTGCGCGACGACCCCCCCTTCGGGGACCCGGACCAGGAGCTGTGGGGCCGTCGGGACACCGTGCGGGCCGCGCTTGTGCCGGGGACGATCAGAGAGGGACGGAGGGTACGGCTGATCGTGGAGGTGGACGACCGCGACCCCGGGTCCATCCAGGGCGGCGCGCATGACCACGGACGGCGCGACGGGTCCGCGACCATCCGTCAGATGCGCGGCTGCGGGCGAGGCCAGCCCGAGCAGCGCAGCGAGGGCAGTAGCCAGCCACGGCATCTGGAGGGGGGTTGCCGCCCACCTTCGCATCTCTGTTGCATCGGCGTCATCACGACGCCTCCTGAGTCGGCCACCTGCCCGTGGGCGGAGGACCCCCAGACGGGCTACGCTCGAAATGAACCGGAAACGCAGACGGTGCACCGCAACGACGAACCTGGAGGTCACCCCATGAGCGACGCGATGCGGACGACGGCTCGGGAACTGGTCGCTCCCGCCAAGGGCATCCTCGCGGCCGACGAATCGACCGGCACGATCAAGAAGCGGTTCGACCAGATCGGGGTCGAGTCGACCGAGGACACGCGGCGTCGCTACCGTCAGATGCTGTTCACCACGCCCGGTCTCGGCGAGCACATCAGCGGCGTGATCCTGTTCGACGAGACGATCCGCCAGGCGACCGACGACGGGATCCCCTTCGTCAAGGTGCTCGAGGCGGCGGGTTCGATCCCCGGAATCAAGGTGGACACCGGGGCCAAGCCGCTCGCGCTGTTCCCCGAGGAGACCGTCACCGAAGGGCTCGACGGACTCCGCGAACGACTCGCTGAGTACCGCGAGCTCGGCGCGCGCTTCGCCAAGTGGCGCGCGACGATCATCATCGGATCGGGAACGCCAACCGATCTCGCGATCCACGCGAACGCACACGCGATGGCGCGTTACGCGGCGCTCTGCCAGGAGGCCGACATCGTGCCGATCGTCGAGCCCGAGATCCTGATGGACGGTTCGCACGACATCGCCGCGTGCGAGGACGCGACCGGGCGGACGCTCGACGCGCTCTTCGAGCAGATGTCGGCGCATCGACTCGATCTCTCGGGGACGCTGCTGAAAGTGAACATGGTCGTCCCAGGGAAGGGTGCGTCGGTCCAGGCGGGCGATCGTGAGATCGCCGAAGCGACGATCCGATGCCTCACCTCGCACGTCCCCACCGACGTCCCCGGGATCGTCTTCCTGTCCGGCGGGATGAGCGACGAGGAGGCCACGAGCCGACTCAACGAGATGAACAAGGTGGGCGGGTTCCCGTGGGAGCTGTCGTTCAGCTACGGCCGCGCGCTCCAACATCCCGCGCTGACCGCGTGGGGCGGCGACGCGTCGAAGGTCGCCGACGGTCAGGCAGCGCTCGCGCACCGCGCCAAGATGAACGGGCTGGCGCGAAGCGGCGACTACAACCCCGCGCTCGAGACCGCGGCCTGAGCCTCGGCCGGGCCGACCCCCGGCCGGCCGCCGGTCACCTCGCTCGCATCCCGGTGACCTTACGGACCCGGACGTCGCCGGAGACCGACGTCGCGTCGAGCACGAGCCGGAGGTCATCGTCGGCGGTCGGCCCGGACGAGGGCTCGAGCTCACAGGTCACGTCGCCGGAGGTCGACGACAGATCGAGGTAGACATCCGCCCCCTCGATGATCCCGACCTCGACGTCGCCCGACACGGTCCGGATCGTCGTCTTCCCCTCCGCGACAACGGTGACCGTGACATCGCCGGAGGCGGTCGCAAGGCTGGTGTCGCCCTCGATCCGGCCGATCGAGAGATCACCGGAGGCAGAGCGGCACGCGCTCGTCGCGCCGACTCGGCCGACCGACAGGTCGCCCGACGCGCCGTGGAACCGGAGGCCGCCGCCGATCTCCTCGCCGGTGACATCTCCGCTGGCCGTCTTCGCGGTGACGTTCTGCGTGACGTCGTCGAAACGGAGGTCGCCGGACCCGCTCCGGTAGGAGATCGCGGCGACCATGCCGCTCACCTCCAGGTCGGCGGCACCCGTCGAGACGTCGAGGGTCGTGCCCGCCGGGACGTCGACCGTCACCTCCAGGTCGCGCCCGGACGAGAAGAGGGTGAACCACTTCTTGCCCCGGTAGGCCACCGACAGTCGGTCGCCCCTCGGTCGCTCGTCGAACGTCACCTCGACGCCGTCGGCGCGGGCACCCGCGACGTGGACGGTGGCAACCGGGGCGTCGTGCACCTGGACCGCGATCCTGCCGGCCGGGACCCGCAGATCGACGGTCAGGGGATGCGAGGTTGGGAATCGATGGTCCATCGTCGTGCTCCTTCCTTGATGTCAGCTGCGGGCGTAGCCCTTGATCCGGTTGCCGCTCGCTCGCATCCGCTGCGGCGGGCGGTCGAGGGCTCGCTTCACGGCTCGGACGAGCCACGCGTTCACCGAGACGCCGTCGGCGGTGGCGGCCGCCTCGACGGCGGTCTTGAGCGAGTCGGACATGCGAAGCGTGAGCCGCGTCGTCTCGCCCTCGTCATCTGCGGGCTCCGGCGCTGTCGCCGCCTCCGGGGCGCCCACGTAGACGAGGCGGGCGTCGCGGCCGGCCACGCGAACCTCGACGTGGCCGGCGGCCAGCTGCTCGCCGAGCTCGAGCGAAGCCTCGCCCAGCACGTCGAGCAGGCGGATCTGGATCGACGCCTCGAGCGGCCGCCCGAGACGTTCGAAGTTTGCGGCCGTGGCCTCGTCGGAGCCCGCGAGGGCTTCCAGGTCCCCGAGGATCGCGTCCAGGTGCGGTCCCAGGTCCATCAGCGGGCCTCCCGCTCGTGCCGCTCCGGCCGCCGGGTGCGCGGCGTCTTCCGGCTCCTGCGGTCCCTCTCGGCCTCGCGGAGGAGATCCTCGACGTGGATCCGGCCGCACTCGTGGTTGATCGTGGTCCCGTGCATGGCGTCCCTCCTGTGTCGCCGTGCCGCCTCGGTGGCGGCGTCATGACGTCACTATGACGTCATCACGCCGCCAGTGTCAACCCCTGCTCGCCGGTAGGGTCCGGACCCGTGAAGGTCCTCGCGATCGGCGGCACGCGTTTCTCCGGGCGGGCGTTCGCCGGGCTGGCCCTGGAACACGGTCACGAGGTGACGGTGTTCCACCGCGGCACCGGCGACGATCCGTGGCCCGACGCGGAGCACATCCACGGCGATCGGGCCTTCGGCTTCGAGGCCCTGGCGGGACGCTCCTTCGATGCCGTCGTCGACTTCTGCGGCTACGTGCCGCGGGAGCTCCGCGCCTCGACCGCGGCCTTCCGCGACGCCGGTCGCTACCTGTTCGTCTCGTCGCTCTCCGCCCATCGCGACGACGTGCGGCCGGGCGCGACGGAAGACGACGACGTGCACGAACCACCGTTCCCGGACACCGAGGAGATCACGGACGAGACCTACGGGCCGCTGAAGGTCGCTTCCGAGCACGTCCTCCTCGACGCCTTCGGCGACCGAGCGACGATCGTCCGGCCGGGGTTGATCGCGGGACCGAACGACCCGACGGATCGGTTCACGTACTGGGTGCGGAGGGTCGCCGCCGGGGGAGAGGTGCTCGCGCCCGGTCCCGTTGAGTACGACGTCCAATGGATCGACGCCCGGGATCTGGCGAGATTCATCCTGCTGCTCGTCGAGCGATCGCAAGGCGGGACGTATTCGGTCGTCGCTCCGCCCGTGCCGATCGCGCTCCTCCTCGAGACGTGCCGCGACGCGAGCGGCTCCGACGCGACGCTCACGTGGGTGTCGCGATCGTTCCTGGACTCGCACCAGGTCGAGCCGTGGGAGGAGCTCCCGCTGTGGATCCCGGAGTTCCCGGGTTTCCATCGGTTCGACGCGAGCCGCGCCGTCGGTGCGGGCCTCCGGGTGCGCCCGGTCGATGCAACGGTCGCGGACACGCTGGCATGGGACGGGACGCGCGAGCAGACGTGGCCCATGGCCGCCGGGCTCGCGCCGGAGCGTGAGCGCGAGTTGCTCGCGGCCTGGCGCGCGGCCTGACCTCGTACCCTCCCGCCATGCCCGCCCGCGACGACATCCGCAACGTCGCGATCGTCGCGCACGTGGATCACGGGAAGACAACGCTCGTCGACGCGATGCTCCGCCGATCCGGCGCGTTCCGCGCGAACCAGGACGTCGCCGAGCGCGTGATGGACTCGATGGACCTGGAACGCGAGAAGGGCATCACGATC
>JBKOZW010000191.1:0-13176 GCA_046726095.1 Actinomycetota bacterium | reverse complement strand
CTTCTCGACGGCGGCGACCGGCCGCATCGCCAGGAGGTCTCCGTACCGGATGCCCTTGATGCCGCCCGGATAGCCCGAGTGTCGATAGGCGATCTTGTCGCGCTCCTTGTTGCCGGTGAGCTCGACCTTGTCCGCATTGATTACGACGACGTGGTCCCCGGTGTCCATGTGCGGGGCGAAGATCGGCTTGTGCTTGCCACGGAGGAGCACGGCGACCTCGGTCGCCAACCGACCCAGCACCTGCCCACTGGCGTCCATGACGAACCAGCGGTGCTCGATGTGCTCAGGCTTGGGAGAATAGGTCTTCATCGTGAAGATGTCGGCCCGGGCGGGCCGACCGGTCACCAAGGCTACCTGCGGGAACGCCGGCGCGTCAAAGCTCGGCGGCCGGCTTCTGAGCCCGGAGGATCGCCCCGTACATGCCGGCGGCGAGCTCGTGCGTCGGGTCGATCTGGATGTCGGTCAGCCCGGCCTCGATCAGGAGCGAGCCGTATTCGTCGAAGCTGAGGGCGCCGGCGATGCACCCCACGTAGGATCCGCGCTCGGCTCGGTCCTTCGGGCTGAGGTGATCGTCCGCCACCACGTCGGAGACGCCCAACCGGCCGCCTGGCCGAAGGAGCCGGGCGATCTCCCGGATCACGGCAGGCTTGTCCGTCGAGAGGTTGATCACACAGTTCGAGATGACCACGTCGACGCTCTCGTCCGGCAGCGGAACGTCCTCGATCAGGCCTTCGAGGAACTCCACGTTGCTCGCACCTGCCCTCCGAGCGTTGCTCCGGGCCAGATCGAGCATCTCGTCCGTCATGTCGACGCCGTACGCCTTTCCCGTCGGGCCAACCCGCTTGGCGGAGAGCAGGACGTCGATCCCGCCGCCGCTCCCCAGGTCCAGCACCGTCTCGCCGGGTCGGAGGTCCGCGACGGCGGTTGGGTTCCCGCAGCCGAGCGACGCCAGCACCGCCTCCTCCGGGAGTTGATCACGCTGGAGGGCGTCGTAGAGCTGCCGCCCCAGGCCCTCCTCCGGCGCGCAGCAGCCGGAGGGACCGTCGTCGCAGGCGGCACCGTTCCCTTCGATCACGGCCAGCGCCGACGCCGAGTACCGCTCGCGGACCTGTTCGCGCAGCTCGTCGATCTCACTGCCTCCCGAGAAGGTCGTCATCCGGCCACGAGCGTGGCCGCCGGGTCGAGGGCCGATCGGAGCAGCTCGAGTGGCTCCGGGTCGACCCGGTAGAAGGCCCAGCGACCCCGCTTCTCCCGGTGCAGGACGCCGGCATCGGTGAGCACCTTCAGGTGGTGCGACACGGTCGGCTGCGACAGGCCGAGCACGTCGGTCAGGTCGCAGACGCACGACTCTCCGCTCGACGCGACGATGCTCACCAGCCGGAGCCGAGCTGGATCGGCGATCACGCGAAGCGCCTGCGCGAGGCGCGCCGCGCCGTCATCGTCGAGCGGCGACGCCACCACCGGCGGACAGCAGACCACGTCGATCTCCTGGATCAGCTTCACGGACGACATATTGACGCATATCGATGTATCGGTCAACATATCGACCGCTATCGATGGAAGGGAGGTGGCGCCGTGGTACTCCGCACCGACCCATGTTGCCCGCCGGACTGCTGCCCGCCGGGCTGCTGCTGAGGGGCAAAACGGTGAGCGGTTCGGGCGCGCGGCCGAGCGCCCGGCCGTCTCATCCAGGGGCGCGACCGTACACGACCCGTTCGAGCGTCAGGCCGTGTGGGGGCGCGACCGATCCGGCGGCGGATCGGTCGCGCGCCCCGAGGATGCGCGGGATGGCCGCCGGATCGACCCTCCCGGTCCCCACGTCCACCAGGGTGCCGACGAGCGAACGAACCATCTGGTGGAGGAACGCGTTCGCCCGGAAGCCGAACACGTGCAGGCTCCCCTGCTTCGACACGGTCACGGACCGGAGATCTCGGACCGTCGAGCGATCGCGGCCCGGGCGGCGGCAGAACGACGCGAAGTCGCGATGTCCCTCGAGTCCCCGCGCGGCCTCGCGCATCCGCACGAGGGACAGCTGGCCGGGATGATGCCACGCGTACCGGCCGATGAACGGATCGGGGACCTCGGCTTCGTCCACGACGTACCGATAGATCCGAGCCGAGGCGGAGAACCGAGCATCGAAGCTCGACGGCGCCCGGATCGCTCGGCGGACGACCACCTCGGGACCCAGAGGGCCGTTGACGGCGTCACGGATGCGCTCGGGATCGATCGTCGACGTCGTCACGAACGAAGCCACCTGACCCCGCGCGTGCACGCCGGCGTCCGTTCGTCCGGCGACCGAGAGCCGCACCCGCTCCCGAACGACCCGCTCGATCACAGTCGTGATCTCGCCTTCGACGGTCCGGATCCCGGGGTCGCGCTGCCGCGCCCATCCCCGGAACCCGGTCCCGTCGTAGGCGAGGTCGAGCCGAACGGTGGTGCCTTCGTTCACCCCTCGCGTTCGACGAGCTCGATCCGCGCCATGGGCGCACCGTCCCCCTTGCGGGGGCCGAGCTTCAGGATCCGCGTGTACCCGCCGTCGCGCTCGGAGAACCGAGGCGCGATGTCGTGGAAAAGGGTGGCCACGATGTCGCGGTCCGGGATCTCCTTCAGCACCTCGCGGCGCGACGTGAGATCGCCTCTCTTCGCCTTGGTGATCAACCGCTCGGCGTACGGTCGCAGCTGCTTGGCCTTGGCCTCTGTCGTCGTGATGCCCTGGTGGACGAACAGCTGCTTGGCGAGCGTCGACAGCATCAGACGCTGATGCGCCGGGCCGGAACCCAGCCGGGGCCCCTTCTTGGGGGTCGGCACCCGACCTCACTCCTCCCGCAGACCGAGCCCGAGCTCTTCGAGCTTGAGCTTGACCTCGTCGATCGACTTCTGCCCGAAGTTGCGGATGTCCATCAGCTCGGATTCCGACTTCTGCACCAGGTCGCCGACCGTGTTGATGCCCTCGCGCTTCAGGCAGTTGTAGGAGCGGACCGACAGGTTCAGCTCCTCGATCGTGATCTGGTAGTCGCTGGGCAGCTCCTCGTCCTCGGCGGGCCCGACCGAGACGCTCGGTGCCTCCGCCAGGTCGCTGAACAGCTGCACGAGCTCGTGCAGCGTCCCGCCGGCGGACGCGAGCGCCTCACGAGGCGTGACCGAGCCGTCGGTCTCGACGTCCAGGATCAGCTTGTCGCGGTCGGTCATCTGCTCGACGCGGGTGTTCTCGACCGTGTAGCTGACCTTGCGGACCGGCGAGAACAACGAGTCGACCGGGATCACACCGATCGGATCGCGCGGCTTCTTGTTCTTGTCCGCGATCCGATACCCGACCCCGCGCTCGACGGTCATCTCCATCTCGAGCGCCCCGCCCTTGCCGATCGTGGCGATGTGCAGGTCGGGGTTGAGGATCTCGACCCCGGCGGGCGGCGCGACGTCGCCGGCCGTGACCTCCGCGGGTCCCTTCGCCTTGAGGTAGATCGGGGTCGGCTCGTCCAGGTCGGAGCGGACCACCAGGTCCTTCAGGTTCAGGATGATGTCGGTGACATCCTCGGTCACCTTGGCCACGGTGGCGAACTCGTGCAGCACGCCGTCGATCCGAACCGACGAGATCGCCGCGCCCGGGATGGACGACAGCAGTGTGCGGCGGAGCGAGTTGCCGACCGTGTAGCCGAATCCCGGCTCGAGCGGTTCGATCGTGAACTTCGAGCGGGTCGGCGAGATCACGTCCTCAGCGATCTGAGGTCTCGCGACGATGAACAACGTACATCCCTCCTCGGCGGGGGATCATCCATTCCGTCCCCACCCCCTTTGGGTCTCCCGTGCCGCCCGATCGCGGCCGGGTGTGGCCGCCGCGTCAGACGCGACGGCGCTTGCGAGGCCGGCACCCGTTGTGCGGGACCGGCGTCACGTCTTGGATCCCGGCGATCTCCAAGCCTGCGGCGGCGAGCGAGCGGATCGCCGTCTCGCGGCCCGATCCCGGGCCCTTCACGAAGACATCCACGCGCTGGAGGCCATGCTCCTGCGCGGTGCGAGCCGCCTTCTCGGCGGCGAGCTGCGCGGCGAACGGCGTGGACTTGCGGGAGCCCTTGAAGCCGACGTTGCCTGCGCTCGCCCAACTGAGCGTGTTGCCCTGCTGATCGGTGATCGTGACGATCGTGTTGTTGAACGTCGACTTGATGTGCGCCTGGCCGTGCAGGACGTTCTTCTTCTCGCGGCGCTTGGTCTTCTTGGCTTTGGGCTTTGCCATGCAGAGCGGGCTCCCTTTCCTTACTTCTTCTTCGCGACCTTCTTCTTGCCGGCGACCGCCTTCTTCGGCCCCTTCCGGGTCCGCGCGTTCGTGTGCGTGCGCTGACCTCGCACCGGAAGTGAGCGGCGGTGCCGGATGCCCTGGTAACACGCGATCTCGATCTTGCGCTTGATGTCCTGAGCCACCTCGCGGCGAAGATCGCCCTCGACCTTGAAGTTCCGGTCGATGTACTCACGGATCTTAAGGACCTCGTCCTCGGAGAGATCGCGGACCTTGGTGCCCCCCTCGATCTGCGTGCCCCCGACGATCTGGAAAGCGCGGGTCGGACCGATCCCGTAGATGTAGCGAAGCGCGATGTCGAGCCGCTTGTCGCGCGGAAGGTCGACGCCCGCGATCCGTGCCATGCTCCTGCCCCTCCTAGCCCTGCCGCTGCTTGTGCCGTGGGTTGGAGCAGATCACCAGGATCCGGCCGCGCCGGCGGATGACGCGACAGCGGTCGCAGATCCTCTTCACCGACGGTCTGACCTTCATGCTGCTCCCCTTATCGATACCGGTACACCACACGACCCCTGGTGAGGTCGTACGGCGACAACTCTACCCGGACCCGGTCTCCCGGAAGGATCCGGATGTAGTGCATCCTCATCTTCCCCGAGATGTGGGCGAGCACCTTATGCCCGTTCTCGAGCTCGACGCGGAACATGGCGTTGGGCAGGGGCTCCACCACGGTCCCCTCGACCTCGATCACATCGTCTTTGGCCACGCTCCAGATGCCTCTACTCGGGAAACCCGACCCTGGGCGCACGAAGAACACGCCTCGAGAAGGGCGAGCAGCCAGTATACGAGCGGGCTGGTTCGACTGTCCACGGACCCCCTCAGGCCCGCTTGACGACGGCGGATCAGTCGCGGGCGGTCAGCACCTCGTGGCCATCGCGGGTCACGGCCACCGTGTGCTCGAAATGGGCCGACAGCGAACCATCCGCGGTCACCACGGTCCACCCATCGGGCATGATCGCCGTCTCGTCCTCACCCAGGTTCAGCATGGGCTCGACGGCGATCACGAGGCCGGGCCGCATCTCGGGACCGCGGTCGGGCTTCCCCCAGTTCTGGATGAACGGATCCTCGTGCAGGGACCGTCCGATCCCGTGGCCTCCGTACTCGCGCACGATGCCGAGACCCTCCCGGGACGCGACCGTCTCGATCGCGTGGCCGATGTCGGAGAGCTTGCCGCCCGGCAACACCTCCGCGATCGCGGCGTCGAGCGCGGCGTCCGTGGTCTTGACGAGCCGCTCCGCCTCGGCGCTCGGCGCCATGCCGACGAAGACCGTCACGGCGGAGTCCGAGTGGAACCCCTCCCAGATCGCGCCGAAATCGAGCGAGAGCAGGTCGCCCTCTCGGAGCCGGCGGTCGGAGGACGGGATGCCGTGCACGATCTCATCGTTCAGGGACGCGCAGATCGTCGCCGGGAACGGCGTCCGCGACGCGCCCCGATAGCCCTTGAACGACGGGATCGCGCCCATCTCCGAGATCGCGGACTCGGCCACGCGATCCAGGTCGGCCGTGGTCATGCCCGGCGCGACCGCGTCCAGGACCCGGCCGATCGTGTCGGCCACGATCCGGCCCGCCTTGCGCATCTTGTCCAGCTCGTCGGATGACTTGAGGATGATCACGGCCGGTCGACCTCCTCGATCGCTGAGAGCATCCGTTCGGTCACGAGCTCGAGCGGCGCTTCGGCGTCGACGTCATGGAGCAGACCGCGGTCGGCGTAGTAGCTCTCGAGTGGCTGCGTCTGCTCTCGGTAGATCGCGAGCCGGCGTTTGACCGTCAGTTCGTCCTCGTCGCTCCGCTTCTCGAGCGGCGTGCCGTCGACGTCGCAGACGAGGTCGTTCGCGGGTGGGCGCCAGTCCTGGTGGTACGTCCGCTTGCAGGTCGGACACGTGTAGCGGCCGATGATCCGGCGGATCCCGGTCGCGTCCGAGACCGAGAACTTGATCACGGCCGTGAGGGGCGTCTGCAACTCGTCCAGGACGACGTCGAGGGCCTCGGCCTGCCGGACCGTCCTCGGGAACCCGTCCAGGATGAACCCCTTCGACGCGTCCGCTTCGCTGAGGCGATCTTCGACCATCCGGACGACGAGGGCGTCCGGGACGTACTCGCCGCGGTCCATATACCTCCGCGCTTCGATCCCAAGGCGGGTTCCCACCTGAACGTGCTCACGGAGGATGTCGCCTGTCGAGATCTGGGGGATGTCCAGGCGCTCGGACAGGATCCGCGCCTGGGTCCCCTTTCCGGCACCGGGGAGTCCGAGGAACACGAAGCGCATCGGGCGCTCCCCCCGCTACCGGAGGAAACCCTCGTAGTGACGCATCATCAGCTGCGACTCGATCTGCTTCATCGTCTCGAGCGCGACGCCCACCGCGATCAGGATCGACGTGCCCCCGAAGGGGAACTGTTGGAAGTTCCACGTCGCGAGCACGATCGTGGGGATCAGCGCGATCGTCGCGAGGAAGAGCGAGCCCGGCAGCGTGATGCGCACGAGGATGTCGTTGAGGTAGTCGGCCGTCGGTCGGCCCGGACGGATGCCGGGGATGAACCCGCCCTGCTGGCGGAGGTTGTCCGCCGTCCGGACGGGATCGAACTGGATCGCCGTGTAGAAGTAGCTGAAGAACACGATCAATCCGGCGAGCATGAACATGTACAGGATGCTGCGCTGGTTGTTGACGTAGTTGTTGACGAAGTTCTGGAGCCACTGCGCGTGATAGACGCTCGCGATCAGGACCGGGAAGTACAGCACGGACGTTGCGAAGATGATCGGGATCACGCCGGCCTGGTTGACCTTCAGCGGCAGGTAGGTACTCCCGCCCATCGTCTGCTTGCGTCCCACCACGCGCTTGGCGTACTGGACCGGCACCTTGCGCTGGCCCTGGTCCATGAAGACGACGGCGACGATGATCGCGATCCCGATCAGGAACACGACGATGAACTTCCCCCATCCGCCCGCCCGGAAGATCGCAAGGCCCTCCGACGGCAAAGCGCTGATCACGCTGGTGAAGATCAGGATCGACATGCCGTTCCCGACGCCGCGCTGGGTGATCAGCTCGCCGAGCCACATGATGAATGCAGTGCCGGCCGTCATCGTCAGCACGATGAGCAGGACGTTCGGGGGCGTGAAGGTTGAGACCGGGAAGAGGTCGGGGATGTTGTTCTGGCCGGAGTGGAACAGGAACACGAGGCCGGTCGACTGGAGCAATGCGAGGACGACGGTCACGTACCGCGTCCACTGGTTGATCCGCTTGACGCCGGCCTCACCCTGGTCCTGCCACTGCTGCAGCTTGGGGATCACGACCGTGAGGAGCTGCATGATGATCGAGCTCGTGATGTACGGCATGATCCCGAGCGAGAACACCGAGAACCGGTTGAGCCCGCCGCCCGAGAACAGGTTGATGAAGTCGAGGAACCCCCCGGAGTTCGCCTGGTTCTGGAGGATGCTCGTGTCGACGACCGGCACCGGGATGTGGGACCCGAACCGGTAGACCGTGATGATGAACAGCGTGAACAGGATCTTGTTCCGCAGGTCCGGGACCCTGAACGAGTTGAGGAACGCCTTCAGCACGGCGGGATAAGGGTACCCCGGATCACCGGGAGGTCATCCACCCAGCGTTTCGACGCGCCCGCCGGCGGCCTCGATCTTGGCCTGCGCCGTGGCGGAGAACGCGTGTGCCGAGACCGTGAGGGCCTTCGCGAGGTCACCGCGGCCGAGGATCTTCACCGGACGGCCCTTGCGGGCGAGCCCGTGCGTGTAGAGCGCTTCCGGCGTCACGTCGCCATCGAAGTACTTCGCGAGGACCTCGACGTTCACCGGCGCGTACTCCGTGCGTCCCGGGTTGGAGAACCCCTTCAGCTTGGGGACGCGCCGCTGGTACGGCATCTGCCCGCCCTCGAAGTACGTGGGGACGTTCTTCCGCGCGCCGGTGCCCTTGGTGCCTCGACCCGCGGTCTTCCCGCGGGCGCCGGCGCGACCGCGGCCGACCCGCGTGCGCTCCTTGGTCGCGCCGTCGGCCGCGCGGAGATGATGCAGCTTCATCCGGTCTCACCCCCGCTCGTTCGTCTCGTCGTCGTGGATGCGACCTCCTCCACGTGGACGAGGTGACGGACCTTGGCCACCATGCCCCGGATCTCCGGGCGATCCTCCTTGAGGACGGTGTCGTGCATGCGGCGGAGGCCGAGCCGGCGAACGGTGTCTTTCTGATCGCCGGGTCGGCCGATGACGCTGCGCACCTGCGTGATCTTGAGCTGACTCATCGGGCGTCCCCGTCCACGACGCCGTACTGCTCCTGCAGTGCGGCGGCGCGGGCCGCGTTCGTCCGCTCCTCGGCCGCCGCGATCGCCTCCAGCATGGGCTTGGGCGCGACGTCGTGGACGTCGCGCCCACGCCGCATCGCGACGTCCGAGGGCTTGCGCAATCCTTGGAGCCCTGCGACGGCCGCCTTGAGGATGTTGATCTGGTTGGAGGATCCGAGCGACTTGGTCAGCACGTCCTTGATCCCGGCGCACTCCACGAGCGCGCGGACGGGGCCGCCCGCGATCACGCCGGTCCCCGGCGCCGCCGGCTTCAACAGGACGACGCCCGCGCCGGCTTCGCCGATGATCTCGTGCGGGATCGTGGTGCCCATCATCGGGACCTCGAACATCTTCCGGCGAGCCTCCTCGACCCCCTTCGCGATCGCGGAGGGAACCTCCTTGGCCTTGCCGTAGCCGAACCCGACGCGTCCCGCGCCGTCTCCGACGACGACGAGAGCCGCGAACGAGAACCGCCGGCCGCCCCGCACCACCTTGGCGACACGGTTGATCGAGATCACCCGCTCCTCGTACGGGCTCTTCTCTTCGTTCCGGGCGTCGTAGCGTCGCATCAGATCTGCAATCCTCCCTCACGCGCGCCCTCGGCGACCGCGGCCACACGCCCGTGATACAGGCGGCCGCCCCGGTCGAACACGACGGCGCGGATCCCCGCGTCCTTCGCCTTGCTCGCGATCAGCTCCCCGACCGCCTTGGCCTTGGCGATCGGCGAATCGCCGCCGACCTCCATGTCGGAAGCCGCCACGACCGTGGCCGCGCGCATGTCGTCGATCAACTGCACGTAGATGTGGCGGTTGGAGCGGTACACGGCCAGGCGCGGTCGATCGGCGCTCCCGCCGATCGACCGCCGCAACCGCGCGTGTCGGCGGAGCCGCGCCGCCCGCTTCGCCTTGGCGTCCATCAGGCGGCACCACCCTTCGCCGCTTTCCCGGCCTTCTTCCGGACGTACTCGCCCTCGTACCGGATCCCCTTGCCCTTGTAGGGCTCGGGCTTGCGGATCTTCCGGATGTTCGCCGCGATCTCGCCCACCTGCTGCTTGTCGTTCCCGCGCACGATGATCTGCGTAGGGGTCGGGACCTCGAACTCGATCCCCTCGGGCGAGGGCACGAGCACGGGGTGCGAGTACCCGACCTGGACCTCCAGGTCCTTGCCCTTCATCGAGGCTCGGTAACCGACGCCGACGATGGCCAAGCGCTTCTCGAACCCCTGCGTCACGCCCACAACCATGTTGGCCAGGAGCGAACGCGTGAGGCCGTGCAGGCCGCGGTTGAACCCCTCGTCGTCGGGCCGCTCGACCCGCGCCGCGCCGTCCTCGACCAGGATGCGCATGTTCGCGTGCATCGATTGCGTGAGCGACCCACGCGGTCCATCGACGGTCACCACGTTGTCCTGACCGACCGCGACGTCCACGCCGCTCGGTAGCTCGATGGGTTGCCTCCCGATCCTGCTCATGCCTGACCCTGTCCCTCACCACACGTAGGCGAGCACTTCGCCGCCGATCCCCTTCCGCGATGCGTCGCGGTCGGTCATCACGCCCTGCGAGGTGCTCACGATCGCGATCCCGAGGCCGCCCATGACCCGCGGGAGCTCGGACCGACCGCGGTAGAACCGGCGTCCCGGCTTGGAGATCCGCCGGAGACCCGAGATCGTCCGCTGCTTGCGCGGTCCGTACTTCAACCGGATCCGGAGCAGCTGATGGACCCCTTCGCCTTCGCGGTCGTAGTCCTGGATGAAACCCTCGCCCGCGAGGATGTCGAGGATCGCGATCGACAGCTTGGAGACCGGGGCGATCAGCTCATCCTTGTACGCCGTATTGGCGTTCCGGATCCGGGTGAGCAGATCCGCGACGGGATCCGTCACGTTCGACGAGAACGTCCTGGTCACCATGACGCCTTGGTCACCCCCGGCAGCTCTCCCAGGTGCGCGAGCTCGCGGAAGCAGATCCGGCACAGCAGGTAGCGCTTGTACACGGCCCGTGCGCGCCCGCACCGGCGGCAGCGCGTGTACGCTCGGACCCGGTACTTGGGCTGCTTCTGTTGCTTGTTGATCAGCGCCTTCTTCGCCATGCCTCTGCCTTCTGTATCTCCTGCATCTCCTGGCCTGCCCTAGCTCGCGCGATCGAGCGACTCGCTCGCGAACGGAAACCCGAACGCGGCCAGCAGCGCCCGGCCCTCATCGTCGTTCCGCGCCGTGGTGACGATCGTGATGTCCATCCCACGGACCTTCAGCACCCTGTCGTAGTCGACCTCTGGGAAGATCAGCTGCTCGGTGACACCAAGCGTGTAGTTCCCGTGCCCGTCGAACGACCGCGGATCCAGGCCCCGGAAGTCTCGGATCCGAGGCAGCGCCAAGGACACGAGACGGTCGAGGAACTCCCACATCCGGTCGCCGCGGAGCGTGACCTTCGCGCCGATCGACATCCCCTCGCGGAGCTTGAACCCGGCGATCGACTTCCGTGCCTTGGTGATGACCGGCTTCTGGCCCGTGATCGTCGTCAGGTCCTCAAGGGCGGCATCCAGCATACGGCCGTCCTTGACCGCGTCACCAACGCCCATGTTGACCACGATCTTCTCGAGGCGCGGCACCTGATTCACGTTCGAGAAGCCGAGCTGCTGCTGCAACGACGGCTGGAGCTCCTCCCGGTACCGGACCTTGAACCGCGGCGCGTACCCGTTGGCAGCCATCACGCGATCTCCGTCCCGCAGTTGCGGCAGATACGGACCTTGACTCCGTCGGCGTTCACGCCGTGACCGAGCCGCGTGGGTTCGTGACAGCTCGGGCAGATCAGCTGCACGTTCGAGATGTCGACCGACATCTCCACGTCGATGATCCCGCCCTGCTGGAGCTGCTGACCGGTGCGCGTCCGCTGGGCGCCCGTCCGCGAATGCTTCTTGGCGAGCGCGACGCCGTCCACCATGACGCGACCCTCGGCGGGGAACACGCGGACCACGCGTCCTTCCTTGCCCCGGTCCTTGCCCGAGATCACGCGTACGTTGTCGTCCTTCTTGATGTCCACACCGGGCATCGCTACAGCACCTCCGGAGCGAGCGAGATGATCTTCATGAAGCGCTTCTCGCGGAGCTCCCGCGCGACGGGACCGAAGATCCGCGTCCCGCGCGGGTTCCGCGAGTCGGTCGTGAGGATCACGACCGCGTTGTCGTCGAAGCGGATGTAGGAGCCGTCCGAGCGACGCCGCTCCTTGGCGGTGCGGACCACGACCGCCTTCACGACCTCGCCCTTCTTGACGGCGCCGTTGGGCAGGGCGTCCTTGACCGTTCCCACGATCACGTCTCCTACCCCGGCGTAGCGCCGCGCGGAGCCGCCCAGCACCCGGATGCACAGGACTTCTTTGGCACCGGTGTTGTCGGCTACCCTGCAACGCGTCTCCTGCTGGATCACGACCTACTTCGCCCTTTCGACGACCTCGACGACCCGCCAGCGCTTCGTCTTGCTGAGCGGCCGGGTCTCCGTCACGCGAACGGTGTCCCCCACGTGCGCATCGTTCGCCTCGTCGTGCGCGGCCAGCTTCGATGACCGGCGAACGATCTTGCCGTACAACGGATGCCTCACCTGCCGGTCGATGCGCACGACCACGGTCTTCTCCATGGCGTCCGACACGACGACGCCGACGCGCACCTTGCGCCGGCCGCGGTCGGCCGCGGCCGTCGGTGTCGTGGCTTGATCGGTCACGATGCATCCTCCTCACCCTCGTCGTCGTCCGCCGACTCCCGTGCGTTCGCCTCCGCGACCGCGATCGCGTCGAGCTCCAACTCGATCTCACGCTCGCGCAGGACCGTCGCCAGGCGCGCGACGTCGTGGCGAAGCTCTTTCAACCGCGCGGTGTTGTCCAGCTGGCCCGTGGCCAGCTGGAACCGGAGATTGAAGAGCTCCTCCTTGGCTCCCTCGATCCGGACGTAGAGCTCGTCGTCCGGAAGCTCGCGCAGCTCGGAGGTCTTGCTCGGCATCGGCTACTCACCCACCCGCGTGATGAACTTGGTCCTGATAGGAAGCTTGTGCTGGGCGCGGAGCATCGCTTCTTTCGCGAGCGACTCGTTGACCCCGGAGAGCTCGAACATCACGCGGCCCGGCTTGACGACCGCGACCCATCCCTCCGGGTTGCCCTTGCCGGAGCCCATCCGGGTCTCGGCGGGCTTCTTCGTCACCGGCTTGTCCGGGAAGATCGTGATCCAGACCTTGCCGCCGCGCTTGATGTGACGCGTCATGGCCACGCGACTGGCCTCGATCTGGCGGTTGGTGATCCAGCCCGGTTCGAGCGCCACGATCGCGTAGTCGCCGTACTGGATCTCCGTGTGACCGGTCGCCTTACCCTTCATCCGGCCCCGATGGACCTTCCGGTGCTTCACGCGCTTGGGGGCGAGCATCAGGCCTCACCACCTTCGGTCGGAGCCTCCGGCGGCACCTCGGTCGCCGCTGGGGTCTCGGCCGCTGCGGTGGTCTCGGGGCCCGTAGCTGTCGCCGGCGCGACGGGTGTCTCTCGGGCGGTTGGGGCCTCGGGCGCCACGGTCGGCTGTTCGGCCGGAGCCTCCGGCGGCGCCTCGACGGCGGCGGTGGGGGCCGGCCGGGCCTCGCTG